>JAFRUW010000237.1 GCA_017438675.1 Oscillospiraceae bacterium
CGACATAGTCTCCTGTCCCTGTCACGGTGCCGTGGAACTGTCCGCCCAGGATCTTGCAGGTCCCCCAATAATGATCCTTTATTCCCACAAGCCCGCCGACGTTGTTTACGCCGTAGACAGTGGCGCTGCTTTCGCAGCCGGTCATAGTCCCGTTGAAGCGGCCTGCGAAGGACCCGATGCAGCTCTGCAGCCCATCATAACCGATGGTGACCCCGGACTCCACAGCACAATAGTCAAACGTCACCGGATTCTGCCCGCTTGCCTGGCTTACGACAGTACCCACATCTCCGCCGATAAAACCGGACTTCAGCGTCTGCGTCCCGCTCTTGAGTACCACGTTTGAGAAGGTAGCCGCTGAAATAAGCCCTGTGTAGTTCCCGGAGGCACCGTAATCCACCGTATAGTTCTCAACCACGCCGCAGCCGTTGATATGCGTTCCGTAGATATTCAGATTCTTGATGGTCGCTTTCCGAACATATCCGAAAAGCGGCCGCTCCCCATACGGGACGGTGATCGTATAACCGCCGCCGTTAAAAGTCCCGGAGAAGGGCCGAATATTTACCCCGTTTCCGCCGTTCGTTGCCCCGGCAGCAAGGCATCCAATCGGCGTCCAGCTGGTGGGGAGGGTAATATCCGCCGTCATGAGGAAGTAGGTTCCGCTGTAATTTGTGCCTGCGTTTACGTTGTTCCTGAGCTCGGAAATGTCTGCGCTTGAAGCCAGCTGATAGGGGTCCGCCTTCGTTCCCGATCCCGACCAGGAGTTGCCGGATCGGACCGGCTCTCCATAAATAAGTCTCTGCGTCTCCGGGTCTTCCTCCAGCGCTGTCCTTTCCGCTGCGCCTGTCTCATATACACATTCTGTCTCATATTCATCGTCTGCCGCTCTGGCAGCTATGGGAAGCACTCCAATTAAGATTGCGAGTGCCAAGAGTAATGTCAATGCTGACTTTTTCATTTGTTAAGCACTCCTGTTTTGTATTACTTGTTTCTCGGACAGGTGAAATGATACCATGAGGTTCTGTATTTCCTATAAAATATGTATTACATTTCACCTGTCGCTCATACCTTGCCCTGAGATAATTGCAATTTCGTCACATGTAATGTTCAGCCTATTATAGATTATCAGCAGGTTCGGTCATTCGTTGATGTTGTAAATGATGGATACGGCCTGCGGGTTCCTTGTGATTCCATTGGCGTGGTGGTGTAGGTGAACGAGCAAGCGGTGGATCTGTTCGGAGGTGTTACTTAATTGTAGATACAATCAAAGGGTTTCCGGAACAGTTATCTTGTCAAAGTACTCTTTGCTCGCGTTGCAGTCATAGATGAAGGTATACGTCGCTTTCGTGTACGCGCCGGTGGCCGTCACGCTGCCGGACAGGAACTGCCAGTACCTTATGTCTGCGTTGACTATAAGCCAAGTATCAATGATTCGTTGTATTCTTTTGAATAATAATCTTCCAAGGTTTTTGGAAACACTTCTTCCAACACATTTTCTCCTATGA
>JAFRUW010000238.1 GCA_017438675.1 Oscillospiraceae bacterium
GATTTCTTTTGATTTTTTAACAGAGCTTTGCGCCGGCGGGAACTGCGTCGTCAAGGATGACCACGTTCAGCTTGCCGTCCTTCTCCGCGGAGAGGATCATGCCGTTGGACTCGTGACCCATCATCTTCCGGGGGGCCAGATTTGTGCAGGCAACGATGGTCTTGCCCACCAGCTCCTCGGGCTTGTAGTATTCCGCGATGCCGGAGAGGATCTGACGCTCCGTGCCGCTTCCGTCGTCCAGGGTGAACTTCAGAAGCTTCTTGGACTTCTTCACGTTTTCGCAGGTCAGCACCTTGCAGACCGTCATCTCCACCTTTGCGAAATCGTCAATGGTGATCTCGGGAACGGGTTCCGGCTCGGGCTCGGACTGGGGAGCGGCCTTTGCCTTGTTCATCTCCTCCAGAAGGGCCAGCTCCTTCGCCATGTCGATGCGGGGGAACACCGCCTCGCCCTTTTTCACCGTCACGTCGGCGGGGAGAAGGCCGAACTTCTCCGCAGCGTCCCAGGTGATGAGATCCCCTGCGGCGCCGATCTGCTCAAAGATCTTTGTGCAGGAATCGGGGATGAAGGGGGTCAGCAGGATGGTGCAGACGCGGATGGTCTCAAGCAGGTTGTAAAGCACCCGTGCAAGGCGGGGCTTGTCGTCCTCGTTTTTGGCAAGGATCCAGGGCGTTGTCTCGTCGATGTACTTGTTGCCTCGGCCGAGAACCCTGAACACCTCGCTGATGGCGGACTGGAAGGCGTACTTGTCCATCTGGGCCTGATATGCGTCCCTGAGGCCGGAGACATCTTTGATAAGGTCATCGTCGAAGTCGCCCGCTCTTGTATCCTTGGGCAGTGTGCCGCCGAAATACTTCTCAACCATGGCCACTGTGCGGGATACCAGGTTGCCGAGGGAGTTTGCCAGGTCGGTGTTGATCCTTGAAATAAGCAGCTCGTTGGAGAACATACCGTCGGAGCCGAAGGGGAACTCACGCATAAGGAAGAACCTCAGTGCGTCAACGCCGTAGCGCTCCGCCAGAACAACGGGGTCAACCACGTTGCCCTTGGATTTGGACATCTTGCCGCCGTCAAGGAGGAGCCAGCCGTGACCGTAGACCTTTTTCGGCAGGGGCTCGCCCAGGCTCATAAGCATGGCGGGCCAGATTATGGAATGGAATCTCACGATCTCCTTGCCCACAAAGTGAACGTCGCAGGGCCAGTACTTTTCATAATCGTGATACTTGTCGTTGCCGTAACCGAGAGCGGTGATGTAGTTGGACAGAGCGTCCACCCAGACATAGACCACGTGGCCGGGATCGAAGTCCACAGGCACGCCCCAGGTGAAGGATGTGCGGGAGACGCAGAGATCCTCAAGACCGGGCTTTAGGAAGTTGTTCATCATCTCGTTCATACGGGACTGAGGCTCCAGGAAATCGGGATGCTCCTCAAAGAGCTTGATGATCCTGTCGGTGTATTTGGAAAGACGGAAGAAGTAAGCCTCCTCTTCGGCGGGATAAACTTCCCTGCCGCAGTCGGGGCACTTGCCGTCCACAAGCTGGGTCTCTGTCCAGAAGCTTTCGCAGGGGGTGCAGTAAAGGCCCTTGTAGGCACCCTTGTAAATGTCCCCGTTTTCGTACATCTTCTTGAAAATGTACTGGATGGACTTCACGTGATAATCGTCGGTGGTGCGGATGAACCTGTCGTTGGAGATGTTCATCAGCTTCCACAGATCAAGGATACCGCCCTTGCCGGCCACGATATTGTCAACAAACTGCTGGGGTGTGACCCCTGCCGCCTTGGCCTTCTCCTCTATCTTCTGACCGTGCTCGTCGGTTCCTGTGAGGAACATGACATCATAACCGCGCATTCGCATATATCTCGCCATGGAATCAGTTGCCACGGTGCAGTAGGTGTGCCCGATGTGGAGCTTGTCCGACGGGTAATAGATCGGTGTTGAGATGTAGAATGTTTTCTTACATTCTTTACACATAGTCATACTTCCTTTCGATAATGTAAATAAGCGCAGTGTTTGATGCACTTTTTTGATTTTAACTCAAATCCTCCGATTTTTCAACAGTTGGTTTTAAAAATTGAAAAAAACGAAAAAACCGGCTCTGTGCGTTGGGTTTGAAGCTGTAATACGAAAAAAACATATTGAGAATACCGCGCCGATTTGATATAATAATTCTTATATTAAACTGGGGTAGTTATTTACTCCAAACCGACGGAGTTTAGGAATGAAATACGGAAGCTGGAAAATTTCAGGCTATAACAGGAGCGCGGCGGTAGGCCTTGTAAGGGGCGGCGTCAATCCTCTTGCGGCTGTGGTTCTGGCGTCCAGAGGTATTGATGATCCCGAAGTGTTCAGGGCGATGGGATCGGAGGACGTTTCAGGGCTGCACGATCCCTTCCTGCTTAAGGATATGGGTTCAGCCGCTGAGCGTGTGAGGACTGCCCTTTCAAAAGGTGAGCACATGGCCGTCTACGGCGATTACGACGTGGACGGGATAACCGGCGCCTGCCTTCTTGCCGGGTATTTCAGGAGCAAAGGCGTCAGATGCGACATATATATACCCGACAGGCTTGAGGAGGGCTACGGCGTCAAAAAAGAGGGAATACGCACACTTGCCGGAAACGGCGTTTCCCTCATCGTCACCGTTGACTGCGGCATAACCGCCATCGAGGAAACGGAGTACGCCCGGTCGCTGGGACTTGACATGGTCATCACCGACCACCACGAGTGCGGCGACGAGCTGCCCCGGACATCGGTGGTGAATCCCAGGCGCAGGGACTGTCCCTATCCCGACAAAAACCTGGCCGGCGTGGGCGTGGCCTTCAAGCTTATCTGCGCCGTTGAGGGTGCGGACAGGACGGAAGAGCTCCTTACCAGGTACGGCGACCTTGTGGCTGTGGGCACCGTGGCGGACGTTATGCCGGTGACAGGTGAAAACAGGATATTTATCCGGCAGGGCATCGGACTTATAAAGAACGGCTCCAGACCGGGCTTTGACAAGCTGTGTCAGGCGGTGGGTATGGATAAGGAGCAGCTCACCGTGACGGGCATCAGCTTCATAATCGCCCCCAGACTGAACGCCGCCGGCAGAATGAGCAAAACAAGCTGTTCCACATCCCTGCTCCTGACCAGGAATCCGGAAATCGCGGAGCGGCGGGCAAATGAGCTCTGCGCCCTTTACCGCAGGCGAAAGGAGCTTGAGGAGGAGATGTTCCGCGTCGCGATGGCCACACTGGAGAAAAACCCGCCCTGCGACGATCCGGTGGTGCTGTACTCATCGAAATGGCATCAGGGCGTGGCGGGGATCGTTGCCTCCAAGGTGGCGGAACGGTACCGTCTCCCGGCGATCATGATCTGTCTGAAGGGGGGCTTGGGCAGAGGCTCCTGCAGGAGCTTCGGCAACTTCAACCTGTACGACGCGCTGGAATCCCTGTCACCCATGTTTGAGGGCTTCGGCGGTCATGAAATGGCGGCGGGGCTCACAATAAAGCGGGGAAATATCGACGGATTCAAATCGGGTCTGGCGGAGTATTATCACAGGGTGGTAACGGAGCCCTTTGAATACGTGCTGGACGTGGATTTTGAAGTGATAAAGCCAAAGCTTCTCACTGTGGAGAACGTGATGGCCCTTGACGAGCTGGAGCCCTACGGCGTGGGGAATCCCCGGCCCACACTCTGCATAAAGAACGCCGTTATACAAAACCTCACCGCCCTTGCGGGAGGCAGGCACACAAAGCTCACCATCCGCAAATGGGATGAGTTTTACGAATGCGTGTTCTTTTCCCACAGCATCGGCGAGCTGGGTATAAGGGAAGGCGGTACGGTGGACGTGGCCTTCATCCCCCAGATAAACGAATTCCGGGGGAAGCGATCGGTTCAGCTCCTCCTTGAGGACCTTAAGGCGATAGAGTAAGCGCCACCTTTTGCAATACTCACTTAAAGTTGTCACTCATGTATTTATCGAGAGGAAATACAATGGATAGTATAGATATTGAAGCGAAATATCAGGCGCTGGAAGAGAAAATAAAACAGAACACGCCCTCGGCGGATCTGGGAAGGATACGCTCCGCCTATGAGTTCGCCCTTGCCGCCCACGGCACTCAGGCGAGGAAGGACGGTACGCCTTACATCACCCATCCCATTGCGGCGGCGGAAATTCTGGCGGAAATGGGCATGGACGAGGACACTATCATCGCCGCCCTCCTGCACGACTGCATTGAGGACACCAGCGTCACCCACGAGGATATAAAGAAAAAGTTCGGCTCCCGGATTGCCGAGCTGGTGGAGGGCGTCACAAAGCTGACCCGGGTGGTCTACACCAGCAAGGAAGACGAGCAGATGGAGAACATGCGGAAAATGCTCATGGCCATGGCCAAGGACATCCGCGTCATCCTCATAAAGATCGCCGACCGCCTCCACAATATGCGCACTATGCAGTACCAGTCTGAGGCAAAGCAGCGGGAAAAGTCCCTTGAGACAATGGAGATTTACGCCCCCATCGCCCACCGCCTCGGTATGCAGAAGATAAAGTGGGAGCTGGAGGATATATCCCTCTACTACCTCGATCCCGTGGGCTATGCGGAGATACAGGCTGAGCTTGACAAGATCGGCAGCGCCTACGACGATTTCATTGCCAACACCACAGAGCGCATAAAGGCCCGCCTCAGTGAGGTGGGACTCAACGCCACGGTTTACGGCAGAACAAAGCACATGTACAGCATCTACCGGAAGATGTACGGTCAGAACAAGAGCTTTTCCGAGGTCCTTGACCTCTGCGCCTTCCGTGTAATAGTAGACAATATCGGCGAGTGCTACAACGTGCTGGGCTACATCCATGAGATGTACAGACCCCTCCCCGGCCGGTTCAAGGACTATATCCGCAACCCCAAGCCCAATATGTATCAGAGCCTTCACACCACTGTCATCGGCTCCGAGGGCATACCCTTTGAGGTGCAGATCCGCACATGGGAGATGCACCGCACTGCGGAGTACGGCATCGCCGCCCACTGGAAATACAAGGATGGGCTTCAGGGCCGTCAGGACGAGGAGAAATTCGCCTGGGTGCGCCAGCTCCTTGAGGCACAGCAGGACACCGACGCCCAGGATTTCTTCCATTCCTTAAAATTCGACATGTTCGACGACGAGGTCTTCGTCTTCACCCCAAAGGGCGACGTGGTGAACCTCCCCGCAGGCTCCACGCCTATTGATTTCGCCTACAGCATACACTCCGCCATCGGCAACCACATGACCGGCGCCATGGTAAACGGCAGGATCGTGCCCTTCGACCACCTCCTTGAAAACGGAGATATCGTTGAGGTCATGACAAGCAAGTCCGCAAAGGGTCCCAGCCGCGACTGGCTGAACGTGGTCAAGAGCGGCGAGGCGAGAAACAAGATACGCCAGTGGTTCAAGAGGGAAAAGCGGGATGAGAACATTCTCCAGGGCCGGGCTGCCCTTGACGCGGAGCTTAAGCATATCGGCATAAGCATGTCGTCTGTCACCGACGACGCGGTGCTGCCGGTTATACTGAAGCGGTTCTCCGTCTCCAGCTTTGATGATCTCCTTGCCGCCATCGGCTACGGCGGCATAAGCTGTCACAAGGCGGTCAACAAGATTCGGGACGAGGTGCAGAAGCTAAAGGAAGCCCAGAAGCCTGCGGAGCCCGTCGTTTCCGCGCCCACGAAGCCCGTTCAGGAGCAGAAGGCCATCCACGGTATCGTGGTGGAGGGGCTGGACAACTGCCTCGTCAAGTTCGCCCGTTGCTGTACCCCCGTCCCCGGCGACCCCATAAAGGGCTTTATCACAAGGGGCTACGGCGTCAGCGTCCACACCCTGGACTGCAAAAACTACCGGAAATCCCTTAAAAACTCCGAAGAGAAGTCGCGCTGGGTAAACGTCACCTGGGGCAATACCGAAGGGGAAAAGTATCAGACCTCCCTTTCCATCATCGCAAACGACAGGGACGGCCTTGTCATGGATGTGGCAAGCGTCATCACCCTTTTAAAACTGAAGCTGACGGGTATTTACGCCAAGAAGTTCGACGACGGCTCCGCCTCCATCCACATAGAGCTTGAGGTCAAGGACCGGGAAGAGCTGATGACCGCCATAACGAAGCTGAACGGCATCCGCGGAGTAAGGGAGATCAGAAGATCGGAGTCGTAAGGAACAACATTTTTATACAATAACCGACGAAAGGAAAACGAAATATGCGCGCTGTATTGACACGGGTCACCTCCGCGTCTGTGGTGATCGACGGAGAGACTGTGGGGAAGATCGGAAACGGCTTTCTGGTGCTTTTGGGCGTTTCGGTGAAGGACACCGAGGCCGAGGCGGACAAAATGGCCGACAAGGTATGCGGCCTCAGGGTTTTCGAGGACGAAAACGGGAAGATGAATCTGAACCTCGCCACCGTGGACGGGGAGCTTCTGGTAGTCAGCCAGTTCACCCTGTTCGCCGACTGCAAAAGCCGCCGTCCGGGTTTTACCGGCGCAGCCCGCCCCGATACGGCGATACCGCTGTATGAAAGGTTCATGGAGAATTGCCGCGCCCGGGGATTCCATGTAGAGCACGGTGAATTCGGCGCGGACATGAAGGTGGAAAGCGTAAACGACGGCCCGGTGACGATAATAATGGATACAGAAACGTTGTGAAGTTTATCGCCTGCGCGGCTGGCCTCCGCCCGTCAATAATTGCAGAGTTTACAAAAAATAGCAAGGGCGATTATATATGACATTTTATCGCAAAGTTATTCGCTTGCAGGAATATGACTATTCCCAAAACGGCGCCTATTTCGTTACGATATGCACAAAGGATAGAAAATGCATCTTGTCTCGGATAACACCCGAACCCGTAGCGGCGGGCCTCCGCGCCCGCCCTCAGATCGAGTTATCTGAAATAGGCAATATCGTTGAAGAATCCATCAATTTTGCCAACAAGAATTATGGCTGCATAACAATAGACAAATATGTTATTATGCC
>JAFRUW010000239.1 GCA_017438675.1 Oscillospiraceae bacterium
CGTACCAGGTGCGGTCGAAAATGCAGACATGGCCGCTGCGGGGGAGCCTTGTCCAGAAACGCCACAGATACTGACGGTTCAGCTCATGGGGTTCGGGGGAGGCAATGGGGATAACGTCGATGCCTCTGGGGTCAAGAGGACGGGCGACGCGCCTGATATTGCCGCCCTTGCCCGCGGCGTCCCAGCCCTCGTAGCAGAGGATGACAGGTATCTTTTTGCGGTAAATGATGTTATGGAGCACGGAAAGCTTGTCCTGAAGCTTTTTGAGCTGCTTTTTGTACTCATCGTCGTCGATGGTTTTTGAGAGATCCACATCTTTGAGCTTTGGCATCTTTATAAGGGGGAATTCCTCCTTGAAGGGATCGCCGTTGTATTTGCCGTTTTCGAGAGCACTGTCGATCTCGTCAACAAGAAGCTTCAGCGCCTCTTTGGAGGACAGACGCTTGTCACTGCCGTCCAGAATATGCCACTTTATGATCTCGTCGGTCTTTTCCATGAAATCGTCGTAGGTCTCGCCGAAGAGCTTGTATTCCCGATGCTGCCACAGATCCTCCTCCGTGACGCGCCACTCCGTTGCCGGGTTTTCCCGCAGGGCGGCAATGCGCTTGCGCTGCTCCTTTTCGCTTATGTGGACAAAGAGTTTAAGGACGATATAGCCGCCGTCTCTGAGCTGCCGCTCAAACTCGATTATGGAACGTATGCGCCGCTTATACTCGTCCTTTGTGATGTCGCGGTGGAGGTATTTCCGTACCGCGCCCTCCATCCAGCCTGAGTCATAGAACATGATCTTTCCGTTTTCCGGGATCGCCCTGGCGTACTGATAGAGGAACGGGTACCGCTCCTCGGCCTCCGGGATTACGGCAGGTGATACGACGTTGTAGAATCTGGGGTCTATCTCGCTGATAAGCTCGTTTATGAGGCTGCCCTTTCCGGCGGATGCCCAGCCCTCGACAAGTACGATGATCGGCAGCTTTTTCTCTCTCAGGAGCTGCTGCTGCGCCAGGAGGCGTTCCCGCAGGCTCTTGATCTCCGCCTTGAGATCCGATTTGTCTTCCGGTTTTTCCTTTTTGAATTCCTTCAGCATTTTTCGTTCCTCCCACTGTTAGATCTATCGGTAAATCACAGACAATATTCGGCATAATAATGTACAATACCGCCTGTGCGCTTGCGTGTATTGTACATATTGTACGATGTTTTGATGATTAAGTCAATGGTCTGTGTGTCGGAAACAGACGGTTTTTGTTGTTTTTTTGCCTTTTTTAAAAAATGATCCTTGTAAAAGACAAAAAAACAGCCGCCATAAGTGACGGCCGGGTTCTTAAAGCTGTTCGCTGTATTCGATTTCGCGTATGCTGTCGATTTCTATCACATCGCCGCTGTCCAGCACAAGGGAGCGGGACAGCCTGTCATAGCGGGCGATCCTCCCGGTGAAGGTCACATACTCGCCGCCGTCCTTTTTCCCGTCGGGAAGAAAGCAGGTAAACGCCGCCCCGGCGGTATGCCTGTTTTCAAGGAGGTAATTGAGCATCCGGTCAAGCTCCTCTTTCCGGGATTCGTCCAGCTCCACCCGGGCGTCAGTCTCCCTCTCGGTTTCATCTATCATCTCGTCATACCCCGTGAGGGCGGCAAAGGGAGCAAACTGAGCGGCCCGGCCGAGCCTCGACATCCGGGGCCTTTTTGATGAAACATGGTGTTCAAGGCCGATTATGTCGCTGTATATCTGTCTCGCGTCATCCATGGCATCTCACCTCTGTCCGGCTTACTCGCCGATGTTTCCCCTCAGAACCTTGCCGATGTTCCACATTGTAGCCGCTTTCCGGGCCGTTTCAAAGCGTTCGTCGGGTGTTTTGTACTCAAAAGCGGCGGTCTGGGAGCCGCAGTCGAGGCACATCACGTACCAGCACCAGCCGTTTTCCTCTTCCAGAAGTCCGGCGCCTCCGCAGTACGGGCAGTCGTTGAGTTCAAGCTTTTCATGGATGTTCATCGTAAAATCCTCCGTTTGTGAATGATAGTTGATTTGTATTTTATGATACAGATCGGATCGTTTTTTTATATGGCGGGCGGTCGACGCCTGCCCATTCGGATGACGCGGGCTTCAGGCACTACGCCCGGTGCCCGCCGATCTGTTTGTTCCGCTCCATGGCGGTGGCGGATTCCCGCATGTTGAGACCCTTGACGATGGAGTTCTTGCCATAGCGGTCACGTATGCTCAGAAGGGCGTTCTGCATCCGCCTCTCCTTATCGAGCTCCGCCTCCTCCGCCTGTTTCTCCTTTTCCATTGTATCATAGTCCGTGAACAGGTCAAGCTGCGTTAGCTCCGGCCCGTCCTTCTTTATATCTTCCTCGTACAGCAGGTGAGCCGCGATGACGTTAAAGCGACGGACGGTTAGATTCCTGTCAACGATCCTGTCATAGACGGCGCAGACCGCCTCGGTAATGCGCTTTGTCGACGAGGTGTAACGACCCAGATTCTGAGACCCGTGAGCCGATTTCGGCACCTGCCGGCCGTAATAATCGGAGGTTATGGGGCCCTTGTACCCGGCGGCCCTTTTGGGATCCGTGAGATTCTCAATATCGTATCCCACGTGGACGACCACCTGATCGGTAAAGAGACCCTTGCGC
>JAFRUW010000240.1 GCA_017438675.1 Oscillospiraceae bacterium
CAACACTCTGGCGAAAGAGGTCAATGAGAATATTGACAAGTTTGAGCTGGGCATCGCCGCCAACAAGATCTACGACTTCATCTGGGACAGCTACTGCGACTGGTACATTGAGCTCACCAAGAACCGCCTGAACGGTGAGAACGAGGAAGCGAAGATCTCCGCCCAGAAGGTACTGCTTTACGTTCTGGTGGAGACTCTCAAGCTCCTGCACCCCTTCATGCCCTTCATCACCGAGGAGATCTGGCAGGCCCTTCCCCACGAGGGCGAGGCCCTTATGATCGAGAAGTATCCGGAATTCACCGGGGAGCTTGACTATCCCGAGGAGGAGGCCGGTTTCGAGCTCATCATGAAGGCCATCCGCTCCGTCCGCGCCCGCCGTGCCGAGATGAACGTGCCTCCCTCCAAGAAGCCCCACCTCTATATCGTCACCGACAAGGCCGGCATCTTTGAGACAGGCCGCAGCTATCTGGGCAGACTGGCTTACGCCGGCGAGGTCACCATTTCCGGCGATGTTCCCGAGAATGCGGACAAGATGGTCGCCATCGTCACCGACGACGCAAAGCTGTATATGCCCCTCAGCGAGCTTGTGGATCTTGAGAAGGAGAAGGAGCGCATAAACAAGGAACTCAAGAAGGCAAATGACGAGCTGGCGAGAGTGGAGGGCAAGCTTAACAATGAGAAGTTCACCTCCCGGGCTCCCGAGGCCGTTGTAAATGCCGAGCGGGAAAAGCTGGAAAAGGCCAAGGCCCTCATTGAGAATCTGAAACAGGCCCTTAACGAGCTTGAAAACATCGGATAGTCATATTCCGACAAACTTCACACCATAAATAATATAAAATGCACTCATACATAAGTATGGGTGCATTTTTGTGCTTTCGGGAGGGAAATCATTTGAAAATCATAACGGATATAAGCGGCGGACGCATGACTGTCCGCCTTATAGGGGAGCTTGACCATCACGGCGCCCGGCAGACCATGCTGGAAATCATCGACCGCATCGACATGAATCTGCCCCGGACGCTGGTACTGGACATGTCCGGCCTCACCTTCATGGACTCGTCGGGGATCGCGGTGGTGCTGAAATCTTACAAGAGCATGAAGGAGCTGGGGGGCAGAATGCTGGTGGCAAACGTGCCGAAGCAGGCCATGAAGGTGCTGGACGCCTCGGGCGTACAGCGGATAATCACCATTTCCGCCCTTCATGAATGAGGAGGTATACATACATGAAAGAAAAAAACAGCTTTAAGATGGAATTCCCCTCAAAGTCGGTGAATGAGGCCTTCGCCCGGTCAGCGGCAGCCTGCTTCACCGCCCAGCTCGACCCCACTCTGGACGAGCTGGGGGATATTAAGACCGCGGTCAGCGAGGCGGTGACCAACTGTATCGTCCACGCCTACCCGGATTCTCTTGGGAAAATCTGCCTGAAGGCGCGGATATTCCCGGACAATACGGTGGAGATTAAGATCAAGGACTGGGGCCGCGGCATTGACGATGTGGCAAAGGCACGGGAGCCCATGTACACTACCGGGGGCGATGAGCGGAGCGGAATGGGCTTTACCATCATGGAGAGCTTTACCGACACGCTGAAGGTCGTATCAAAGCCCGGGAAAGGCACCCTTGTCACCATGAGGCGGAAGATCGCCGTCAAAGAGTGATGAACGGTGATTCGGAGCTTTTAAGCCTCGCCAGATCCGGGGACAAGGAGGCGGCGGAGCAGATGGTCATAGAGAACGCCGGGCTTATCTGGAGCGTCGCCAGGAGGTTTTTCGGGCGGGGTGTTGACCCGGACGATCTGTATCAGCTGGGCTGCCTGGGCTTTGTCAAGGCGGTCAACAATTTCGACGCGTCCTTCGGGACCCGGTTTTCCACCTACGCCGTGCCGAAGATCGCCGGGGAGATACGGCGGTTTCTCCGGGATGACGGCAGCATCAAGGTGAGCCGAAGCATGAAGGAGCGGGCGCTGGTCATAAAGCAGGCAAGAGGAAGGCTGGAGCAGAGCTTTGGCAGGGAGCCCACACTGTCGGAGCTCGCCGCAGAGACCGGGATCGGCATAGACGAGATTGCCGTGTGCGAGTCCGCCGCGGTCGCAGCCGATTCCCTGCAGAGGGAGACGGGGGATGAGGGGTTCACCCTGGAGCAGGTTCTGGGGGATCAGGGCATGGAGGACAGGCTGGTGGAGCGTGTGGCGCTGAAGGAGGCGGTGGAGGCTCTGCCGGAGCGGGAGCGCACGGCGATAGTCCTCCGGTATTACCACGGCCTCACTCAGGAGGCCGCGGCGCGGATCATGGGCGTCAGCCAGGTGCAGGTGTCAAGGCTTGAGCGGAGAGCAGTGGACAAGCTGCGCGGGAGTTTGGAGTGAAATCAATTTAAATTAATAATGGCAAATGGAAAATTGTTGTATTTTTTAATTTGGGGAATTAAAAAATACATTAAAAAAGCGGGCACGGAGGGTTAAACCTACCATATAGGGGCGATCATTGGTCGCCCGCGAGCCGCCGCACCGAAACAACAGAGCAGGAGCGTTCAGCGGACGATAGGCGCACAATCCATTAAGGTTCAGGGATACCGCACGACCGTATACGTACAACCTGTCCCACGACCGGGAACGCTGTGTTTTCCACCGGGGGGATTCAAAAGGGGGAACGCCTTTTGTGTGCTTTGGTTACTTTCTCACAAGAGAAAGTAACCGCCCGCCGCGCAGGCGTTGAACAAATTAAGATAAAATACGCATTATAATAAAACCGCACAAGCGGGCGACCGCAAGGGTCGCCCCTATGGGGTGCGGCGATAGCATCCTCAAACCCTCTCAGTCACCTGCGGTGACAGCTCCCCCAAAGGGGGAGCCAAGATAGCTGTATACCGCAATTATTCACGAAAAAACTCCTGAAGCATGGCTTCAGGAGTTTTTTTCATATTTCCCTGTACATTGCGGCGGCGTCTTTTTTACCGACGCCCTCCTCTGTGGAGACGACCTCCACATTGACCTCCCGGCTGCCGAACCGGATACTTATTACGTCGCCGACCTTGACATCGTAGGATGCCTTGACGACCCTGCCGTTCACGCTGACAAGGCCGTTGTCGCAGGCCTCATTTGCCACTGTACGACGTTTGATAAGCCGGGATACCTTGATGTATTTGTCTATCCTCATCCGGGATAATCAGCCCTCGACGGTGTCCTTCAGGGCCTTTGCGGGGCGGAACTGCACGGCCTTTGATGCGGGAACAATGACTTCCTCGCCGGTTCTGGGATTGCGGGCCTTGCGCTCGGCCTTCTCCTTGACTGTGAAGTTGCCGAAGCCTGCCACCTTTACGGAGCCGCCGTTCCGGAGCTCTGCGGAGATGGCGTCAACAGCTGCGGAAACAGCCTTTTCCGTGTCCTTCTTTGTGAGACCTGTCTTTGCGGCGATCTCAGCGATAAGTTCGATTTTATTCATTGGTATTGCTCCTTTCAGTCTGTTTGCCTTCCTGATAAAGTCTTTCCATTTCATCAAGAGACATATCTTCAAGTACTTTTCCCTCGCCCTCGGCAAGGGCTTCCATTGCGCCGAACCGGCGGATAAACTTCTCGTTTGCGAATGTGAGCGCGTCCTCCGGATCAGTGTCCGTAAAACGGGAGACGTTTACTGCGGAGAAAAGCACGTCGCCCAGCTCATCCATGACGCCTTCGCCCTTTTCGATGGCCTGGCGCAGCTCACGCACTTCCTCCTCCAGCTTTTCAAGAGCGCCGTCAACAGCGGGCCAGTCAAAGCCCACCTTCGCCGCCCTTTTCTGCAGCTTCCGTGCCCGCCACAGGGAAGGCAGGCTCTTTGCCACGGCTTTGAGGGTGTCGGTAACGGTCTCCTGATTCTTTTCAACGCGCTTTATGCTATCCCAGTTCACCAGCACCTCGTCAGCGCCGGAGACCTGAACGTCGCCGAATACATGGGGGTGACGGAGGATCAGCTTCTTGCAGCATTCGTCCGCCACGTCGTTTATATCGAAGCGGCATGCGTCCTCTTCTATGCTGGCGTGGAACATGACCTGCAGAAGAACGTCCCCCAGCTCTTCTCTGAGATGGTCGGTGCTCTTCTCGTATATGGCCTCGCAAACCTCGTAGACCTCTTCGATAAAGTTGTTTCTGATGCTCTCATGGGTCTGTACCCTGTCCCAGGGGCAGCCGTTTTCGCCCCTCAGTACGGCCGTGAGCCTGTACAGATCGTATACGTCGTATTTGTCCTTCAGTTCAAATCCTGTCATTTGTATTTCCTCCGAAGCTTATCTCAGGTGAAGCAGGTTGGCAATCTTCTCACCCTTGGGGAGCAGAAGCATATCCTCCCGGGTGATGGCCCTTATGGCTATGACCATGACGAAATACACCACAACTCCGCTTCCCACTCCCAGGATCAGGGAGACCAGGTTCCCTGCCAGGCGGGATACGATGCCGTATATGGCCCAGACCGTGACGCCCATGACACCGGCGCAGATCAGGGGCCGGATTGCCGCCTTTAAGAAGTTGGGACAGCCTCTAATCCTTGACCTGATAAACAGCATATCGACTATCATGATGGCGATATAGCAGAACAGAGTGCCTACCGGGGCGCCGTAAATGTTGATATCGGGATTGCTCACCAGTATGTAGTCGATGATTATCATCACTATTCCGCCGATGGGGAGGGAGATAAGGGCAAGACGCTCATGGCCGTTGGCCTGAAGGATGGCGTTCAGAACGAGCTGGACGCAGATAAAATATGAGCTTACGCCCAGAATCGCCAGGATCACCGGGCCTGCCGGGTTGGAATTCGGGAAAAACACGTTGAATATGGGGTAAGCCATAACGGCGATGCCCACGGCGCAGGGCATGGCGAACAGGTTCGTCACCCTCAGGGAGGACTCCATGACCGCCTTGGACTGGCGGATGTTCTTTGTGGCCACTGCCGCCGCGATAACGGGAACGATGCTCACCGTCAGGGAGACGATGATGGCGGAGGGGATGTTCGTGATGTTGAAGCTCTTGGCGTAGACGCCGTAGAGCACCTCGGCCATGCTGTAGTCAAAACCGGCGCCGTGCTGGAGCCGTGACCAGATGATCTTCGTGTCGATAAGGGAGATGATATTGAGGATGGAAGCGCTGAGAGTCACGGGGATGCCGATGGTCATGATTTCCCTCAGGGTGTCGCCTGAGGAGAGAGTTTTGTCGGTATAATCCAGCCTGCGGCGGGTCCTGTCGGATCTGCGCTTTTCCAGCATGAGGACGGGGATGGATATTCCCAGGCCGATGGTAACACCCATTATGGCGCCTGCGGATATGGCGGGGGAGTCATAGTGGAGGCGGGAAAGCCACAGGGCGATGGCGATGCCGATAATGGCCTTCGCCACTACCTCGATGATCTGGGAAATGGCGGTGGGTATCATGTTCTGGAAGCCCTGAGAATAGCCCCTGTACACCGAGATGATGCATACGAAGAGAACGCCGGGGCCAAGAACGGCTATTCCCGGAGCCGCGCCGGGATCGCCCATCATGGAAGCTATCTGATTGGGAAAGAAAACCATTACGGCGCTGCATATTGCGCCTATGATCACGAAGGCCAGCATACCCACGCGGAAGTACTTCCTGACCTGATTGTTCCTGTTAGTTGCGTTTGCCGCGGCTATAAGCCTTGACAGAGCCACGGGTATGCCCGCGGTGGAAACCGTCAGCAGCAGGTTGTAGACCCTGTATGTCACGTCGAAGTGGGCGGTGCCCGCGTCGCCCAGGATATTGAGTATGGGGTATTTGTAGATCAGACCGATGATCTTCGTGAGCGCGGCGGTGACCGCGAGTATGGCCGCTCCGCTCAGATAGTTTTGCTTTCTTGACTCAGACAAAGCTTCGTCCCTCCGTTTGTTTCCTTCTTGCTCTATATATTATTCAAAATCGTGTCATTTTACACCTATAATCCGAAAAAATCAAGGATAATGATGTAAAGCTTTTGTTACGAAGAGCGGTTATCATGCAGCCGGACCCCTAAAAATGCCTGATAATTTTCATATCAGGCATTTTTTTCGGAATTATGTAAATCATATCGTCATCTTTGATAACGGTTATTCATAAAACACCGCGGTGGAAAAACCTGTGGAAAATGTGCAAAACCCATGGGTTTTGCACATATAGAACCGCGCCGCATTACATTTTTCGCCTTTTTTATATGCGGCGGCGGTGAATATTCCCACCGATAATCTGTGTTTCAGTCACCCGGAGGTGGTTGCAGTCGAATTATGGCTGTCAATTTGCTCTATTTTAACAGCCGGATATCCCGCCCGGCGAAAACCAGCGTTTTGTATTCCCCCTCAAGGCGGGAGACGATCTGGGGAGAGTATCTGCGCCTGATATCCGCCCGTGTGAGGTTTGTGCTGATGACCGTCTTCTTCCCGGAGACAAGGCGAGTGTTCACAAGGCTGTACAGGGCGCTGTTGGTGAAGGCAGTGGTGAGTTCCGTGCCCAGATCGTCCAGGATCAGGAGATCGCAGGTCATGTAGCGGTTTATCTCGCTGTCGTCGCTGTCCGATCTGTTGAACTGCACCGATTCAAAGGCGGCGAACAGGTCGCATGCCGGTTCGTAGACCACGGAAAAGCCCTTCTCCGACACCACCTTTGCGATGGCGGCGGAGAGGAAGGTCTTGCCGAGACCGGTGCCGCCGGTAAACAGCAGGCTGGGGGACTTTTCCCCGAAAGCGGATGCGTATGCCCGGCAGTATTCGTACACCACCGTCATGGTCTGGCGGGGGGATATGCCGGTATTAGGGTCGGGAATGTCGTCATACAGATCCAGCCGGAAGGACTCAAAGGTCTCGACGCCCATTTTGAGGAGCTTGGAGAGCTCCTTCCGCTGCTCGTCCGTGTAGATCGCCATCAGACATCTGCAGACCTTACCGCCGCTGTATCCCGTATCGCCGCAAATATCGCAGGCCGGCTTCTCGTCAAGGTAGTCCCCGGGATGGCCCAGGCGCTGAAGCTCGGCCTTCCGCTCCTCCTGAAGTCTGAGGTTTTCGGTCTTTACGGCGTCGATGGCGTCGTCCACGTTTTTGCCGTGACTGAGAGCTATCCCGATGACCTCGGTTATGGAGTTCCGGATCTCATTGTCCAGCTCCATTATCCTCGGGCATTCCTCATAGACGCTCTGCACCCTGCGGATGTGAGCGGCTTCCCGTATCTTTTTGTTTTCCTCAAAGATAGTCCTTGCCCTGTAAAGTATTTTTCCGTCAAGTGCCATAGCTGTACTCTCCGTTTTGAAAATTGAAAATGGGAAATGAAAAATTGCGGGTTTATTTAATTCGGGGAATTAAATAATGAATTTAAAGGCGGACGCCCGCAAGCCGCCGCGCCAAAATAACCGCCGCAGTGAGCGATCAGCGGGTTAGACGCACAATCTATTAAGGTTCAGGGATGACGCACTGGCGTATTCGTACAATAATGTTCACGACCGGACGAAACTGTGTTTTCCACCGGGGGGTTTCCAAAGGGGGAACGCCTTTGGTTTGCTTTGCATACTTTCTCAAACGAGAAAGTATGTGCCCCGCGGCATGAGCGGTGGAACAAATTAAAAATAAAGAATGCAGAATGAAAAATGGCGGTATTTCTTAATTCACCGAATTAAAAAATGGATTTGAAGGCTGGCGATCAATGATCGCCTCTACTGGTGCGGGGCATTTATAATGCATTTCACCGCATATTTTTATCTGCGCTCCGTTCAGGATTCGCCTTTTATCTCCCTCAGCATCTTTTTCATACGTTCATAGTCGTCGTTTGCGGAGGGGGCGGGACCGCTGTTTGACGGTTTTTTCCCGGCGGACCCGATCTCCTCGGGGGTGTGAAGGTTTTTCTCATGCCAGCCCCGAAGGATGGCGTCCATATACTTCCAGGTGAGCTTGCCGGTTTTAAGCACCGTTCTGTCATAGGCAAGCTCCGCCGCCTCGGGGGAGAAGCCCATGGTGATCCAGCTCTCCACGTAGGCCCGTTCGCTGGGGGACATGCGCCTGCCGCCGATCTGAAGCATCCTCTGATACTCTCCGACTGATGTGCGCATTGACTCCTTGTACATTATGTACTCCTCGGCCCTGTCGATGGTGAAAATCTCAGCCCGCTCCCAGGCGTAGGCCTCCTTTTCGATGAACCGCATGTGGACCTGCCTGCCCTCGCCGTAGCGCTCACGAACCAGCCGGATGCAGTAATTCACAAGCTGGAGGATCACCTCCGGGGGAAGGCCCAGACTGTCGTAGATGCCGAAGAGCTTTATGAGATCCTCGGAGGACAGTATCCTGCCCAGCGCCCGCTGGACCTCGTCCACAAGGGTGGGGAACACGGCGCCGTTTTCAAGCTCACGCTTTATGTCACCGTAGGAGTAACGGGGAAGCTCCTCCTTCGGCTCTGTGGCCGGTTCGCTCCCGCAGGAGATGAGCCCCAGACCGCGAAGCGTGTCCAGCGCCCGCCTGCCGCGGTTTGAGTCCTTTGTGCCCAGGACCTCCGCCGCCTCCTCGGGAGTCATGCCGCTGTTCATCCTCAGCATACAAATATAGACCAGCGCCGCGTCGCCGCTTCTGGACTTTAAAAGGGCGTCCGCCGCGTCGGTATGTATCATTATGCCTCCCGCTTTGGGGAGGGTATATTTTTCTCTGTCCATGGTACCCTCGCTTGCCGGACAGCACGCCCGGAGCTGTCGCTGTTATTTCAGTATCCATTATAACAGAACTGTCCGGCCACGGCAACAGAAAGCGCGCCATCGGTAAAAAATTATATTAATAAGACTGCGGGACTATTGTTTATTTCCGCTGTATTTGGTATAATACGATATTAAGTAGAAATGTACCCGGAACGGAGGTGTCAGTATTGAATAAAAAGGTCAAAAAGATGCTTGAGCCGAATATGCGGTTTTTGTTCTTCTTCCTTATTGTTTTTGCCGTGCTGACCTACTTTGACGACAAGCATAACCATATAATCGCCTATGTGGAGCTGGGTATCGTGATCCTCCTGTATATCTACACACGGGTCACCGAAGCGCGCAGGCGGAACGAGATACTGGAATACATCGAATCCGTGACAAGCGATCTTGACACGGCGGCCAAGGATTCTCTTCAGAATTTCCCCCTTCCCATGGCGGTCATCAGCCTTTACGACAACGTGATCATCTCCGCCAACGAGGGATTCAAGAAGATCACCGGGGACAAGGAGCATGTATTTGAAAAGAAGATAACGGACGAGGTGCCGGAATTCAACTCCAAGTGGCTCCTGGAGAACAAGTCCGAGTCGCCGACGCCGGTGGCGCTGGACGGCAAAA
>JAFRUW010000241.1 GCA_017438675.1 Oscillospiraceae bacterium
CGGTGGACGATCCTCGCCCCCCAGATGTCCCCCATTCACTTTGACCTCTTACAGCCCGTGTTCAACAAGCACGGCTATAATGTGGAAATACTTAAAAACGACAACCGTACCGCCATCGACATGGGGCTCAAGTACGTCAATAACGACGCGTGCTTCCCCTCCCTTATCGTGGTCGGTCAGATCATGGACGCTATCCTTTCCGGGAAATACGACACCGACCGTCTGGCGGTAATGATGACCCAGACCGGCGGGTGCTGCAGAGCGTCGAATTACGTTGCCTTCATCCGCCGCGCTCTTGACAAGGCGGGGCTCAGTCACATACCGGTCATATCCCTAAACGCCAACGGCATGGAAAAAAACCCCGGATTCAAAACCACACTCCCCATGCTGACAGACGCGGGCTATTCCCTTGTATTGGGCGATCTTCTCATGAAGTGCCTCTACCGGGTCCGCCCCTATGAGCTTGTGCCGGGCAGCGCCAACGAGCTGCACAGCCGGCTAAGGGAAAAGTGCGTCCGCTGCCTGACCGAGGGCCGTGTGACCCGCAAAAGGATCAGGGAACTGTGCAGTGAGATCGTAAGGGACTTTGACGAGTTTCCTATAGATGAGGAGCTTAAAAAGCCCCGTGTCGGCATTGTGGGCGAGATACTTGTAAAATACATGCCTCTGGCAAACAACAACCTGGTTGACCTCCTTGAGCGCGAAGGCGCCGAGGCCGAGGTCCCCGGCCTTATGAGCTTCCTCATGTACGGCCTGTACAACTCGAACTACAAGCACGAGTTTTTGGGCGGCAAGCTCCAGATAAAAAACGCGTCCAATACCGGCATAAGGCTTCTTGAATGGCTGAACGCACCGGCTAACGACGCCCTTCGGGAAAGCCGCAGGTTTGAGCCGGCTCTGCCCATATCAGAAATCGCAGGGTACGCCAAGCCCTACATATCCATAGGCAACCAGTACGGCGAAGGCTGGTTCCTCACCGGGGAAATGGTGGAGCTCATCCATACCGGCGCCCCCAACATAGTCTGCATCCAGCCGTTCGCATGCCTCCCCAACCACGTTGTCGGCAAGGGAGTCATCAAGGCCCTCCGCACGA
Organism: Oscillospiraceae bacterium; assembly: GCA_017438675.1. GTDB lineage: Bacteria > Bacillota > Clostridia > Oscillospirales > Oscillospiraceae > SIG495. The sequence continues at coordinate 1,094 of JAFRUW010000241.1, forward strand.
GCTTCCCCCAGGCCAACATCGTCGCCGTGGACTATGACCCCGGCGCCAGCGAGGTAAATCAGCTCAACCGCATCAAGCTCATGCTCTCCGCCGCGGTAAAGAATCTTGAGGCGGAATCCTCCGCAAAAAGGAAAGCACCCATGCTCCGGCAGGAAAAGAGTCCTGCTGCGGCAAAATAAAACACAGATAAGGGGAAAACGTATGACGACAAAGACGGACAACAGAAATCGCTTCTGGACAATACCGAATATTCTTACACTGCTTCGTCTTGCCATGATCCCCATAATTGTATGGCTCTACGCCGGGCGTCACGCCTATCTTCCCGCCGCCCTTGTTGTGGGTCTGTCCGGACTTACCGACATTGCCGACGGCGTTATAGCCCGCAGATACAACATGGTCACCGACGCCGGCAAGATCATCGACCCCATTGCCGACAAGCTCACCCAGCTTGCGGTTATAATCTGCCTTGCAACACGTTTCGCCCCCATGCGCATACTTCTTTGCGCCCATATAGTCAAGGAGCTGGCCATGGGAATCATGGGGCTTATGGCCCTTAAGAAGAAATCCGTCAACAGCGCAAAGTGGTACGGAAAGATGAGCACCGTAGCGGTGTTTTCCGTTACCGTCCTCCATCTTCTGATCCCCGATATGCCCCTGAACATCTCAAGAATCCTTGTCGCCCTCTGCCTCGCCGTGATGACTCTCGCCCTTGTAATGTATATCAGGTTTTACTACGAACTGCTTCATAATAAAGGAGAACCAAATGAAGGATCAAATAGTTGATTACAGAAGGCTTCGCCTTGACAACCTGAATTCCGACGAGTTTAAACACCTGTATTATCTTCTGTTCTGGCCCATCTTCGGCCTGCTTTTCGGCTTTGTGGAGCTGGATATAATCCCCAGAACCTACAATGTAGTCCACTGCGCCCTTGATGACGCTATTCCCTTCTGCGAGTTTTTCCTCATCCCCTACATGTTCTGGTTCGTGTTCCTTGTGGGTGCGGTGCTTTACACTCTTCTCTTCGACGTTGATACTTTCAAAAAAATGATGAAGTACTTCATCATTACATACGCCATCACCATGGCGATCTATATTGTCTGGCCCACATATCAGGACCTCCGTCCCGAAACCTTTGCCAGGGACAACTTCTTCGTGTGGTTTATAAAGCGGTTCTACGCCTTCGACACAAACACAAATGTTTGCCCGTCCCTGCACGTTATAGGTTCCTTTGCCGCCATGTTCGGTTTCTGGCACACGCGCCGCTTCAACACCCCCGGATGGCATTGGGTGCTTGCCGTAATCACTGCCCTCATAACCCTGTCAACTGTGTTTATGAAGCAGCACTCGGTCATCGACATACCTCCCGCGCTCCTGATCTGCGCCATTGCCTATCCCTTCTGCTTCAGGCAGGATACCCCCGCGAAAAAAGAAAGAGTCACCGTAAGCTGAAACCGGGAAAGGATCGTCCATGAATAAAAAAGGCCTTTTCGCGTTGGGAGCCGCCGCCCTCACAGGGATCATTGCCGCACAGGCGGCGCTGGCTTCCGAGGCGGCATATTCACTGGCGTCAAAAAGAAAATCAATACTCTTTGACCTCACACGCAAACAGGAGGATAAGCTAATCGCCCCTCCCGCCGGAATGGAAAACGCGGTTGCGGACAGTATGACCGCCCTTCGTGACACGCCGATGGAAACCGTTTCCGCGGTCAGCCACGACGGTCTCACCCTTACAGGGCACTGGTATCCCGCCGAAAACCCGCTGCGCATCGTGATAATGTTCCACGGCTGGCGAAGCTCCTGGTACCACGATTTCGGCATGAGCGCCGACTTCATGCATGACAGCGGCTGCAGCCTGCTGTATGTCGAACAGCGCAGTCACGGAAAAAGCGAGGGGAAATACATCTCCTACGGTATTAAAGAGCGCTACGACGTTCAGACCTGGGTGGATTTCGCTGCGGAAAAGAACACCGACAACCTGCCCGTCTACCTCTGCGGCATATCCATGGGCGCCACAACGGTGCTTATGGCGTCGGAGCTGCCTCTTAAGAACACGGTAAAGGGCATAATTGCCGACTGCGGGTTCACCTCCGGCGAGGCGATCCTGAAATCAATTATCGACGAAAACATTCATGTCCTGCCGAAATCCGTCGTATATAAGTATGTGGACCGGACATTCAGGCGCCACACCGGCATGAGCTACGGCGAGTATTCCACATTGGATGCCATGAAGAACTGTCATATACCCGTCCTTTTCATCCACGGGGAAAACGACGCCTTTGTCCCCGTTTCCATGACC
>JAFRUW010000242.1 GCA_017438675.1 Oscillospiraceae bacterium
ATTTCTGTTATGGGCTGTCTATTCTTCCTTTACTGCGGCTGGACCGTTATGTTGGATAGATCCGAATCTGCCCTCAAATAATGTTAAAATACAAAATAAAAACAATCTTTTTTTGAGATACGTGTTATCATAATGACCTGTAAAGACTGTGACGAAGAGGGCACAGGCACAGCGCTCACGCAGAGAGTCGGCGGTTGGTGAAAAGCCGTCTGAGCGTGCCGAAAGCCGTCGCTTCCGAGTCGGAGAGAAGAAAGTCCGGACAACCGGATCAGTAAAGCTTTCCCGTCAGGCCGCGTGAAGGTCAAACGTTCCATCATATGGGGACGTGAGTGGCGCAACTGCGCAATTTGAGTGGTACCGCGGGGCGAATGTTCCCGTCTCAAAGAAGAATTCTTTGGGACGGTTTTTTGTTAGCGTCCCGGAAATGGAGCAACTATGGAAAACATCACCGGGCTGGATCTGACCATTCGGGAAATGGCGTCGCGTATTCACGAGCTGCGGCTGGTCGAAGGCTTGAGTCCTGCCCAGATGGCCGAAAAAACCGGCGTTACCGCAGCCGAATACCTGAAATGTGAATCCGGCGAAAGCGACCTGAACTTTGCTTTCCTTTATCGCTGTGCTCTAGCTTTCGGCGTAGACGTTACCGACCTTATCCAGGGCAGCAGTCCTACGCTGACCACATATGCTCTCACCAGGGCCGGTGATGGCCAGCGCATCGAAAAAGCGCACGGTATGACCTATTACAATATGGCATCCTCATATAAGAACCGTATTGCCGAGCCTCTGTATACCGTTGCCAACTATGACGAATCAGCGCAACGTCAGGAGATTCCATTGACAACCCATGACGGTCAGGAATTCGATCTCGTTATCAGCGGTCATCTGAAAGTACAGGTCGGTACACACCAGGAAGTTCTTGGCCCCGGTGATACCATCTATTACGATTCTTCCACCCCTCACGGTATGATCGCAGTAGATGGCGAAGACTGTGAATTCTATGCAGTCGTTCTGAATCCAACCGAATACATAGCGCATCGCGGCGGACAGGCTCAGGAAACGCCCGGCACGCGTCGCAGTGACGATCAGCACCGTGTATATGAAGACTTTATTACTCCCGTCGAAGACGAACACGGAGCTCTCATCAGCCTCAGTTATAAGAATGACGAACATTTCAATTTCGCATTTGACGTGGTTGACGCTATTGCCCGCAAAGAACCGGATAAACTTGCCTTCCTGCATATCAGCCAGGATGGTACCGAACGCCGTTTTACTTTCAATGATGTCCGTAAAGAGAGCAACCGCGCCGTGAATTATTTCAAGACCCTTGGCATCCGGCGCGGCGACAAGGTCATGCTCATTCTGAAACGCCATTACCAGTTCTGGTTCATCATCAACGCCCTGCACAAACTCGGCGCTGTCGTTATTCTCGCTCCGAACCAGCTGCTTGAAAAAGACATCGCCTACCGCTACCAGGCTGCCGGTGTAAGCGCCATCATATGTACTGCCGACGGACAGGTAACTGAAGAAGCGGACAAAGCATCTGAGCAGTATGCGTTTTCTCTCATTAAAATCATTGTCAACGGTGAGCGTGAAGGCTGGCATACTTTTGATACGGAATACAAAATATATTCCAGCCATTACGACCGTCCCACAGACGCGGCAGGCGGCGATGACAATATGCTGATGTTCTTCACCTCCGGCACCTCCGGATACCCGAAGATTGCAGTTCACACCTATAAGTATCCTTTAGGGCATTTTGTAACAGCTCATTACTGGCATCAGGTAGACCCCAACGGCCTGCATCTCTCCATTTCGGATACGGGCTGGGCCAAGTCCATGTGGGG
>JAFRUW010000243.1 GCA_017438675.1 Oscillospiraceae bacterium
ATGCCGATGAGCACGCAGATGATGTCGGTTGAGATTCGGATGTACTTAAACGGAATGACATGCCCGGCAATGGCAAATCCCCTGGCGCTGAGCCCCTTTGAAATCGCATCATATACCGATACGCCCTGATTGCTTGTGAAATACAGGGATGCCGCTATACAGACAATGACAACGCCCATGATCAGCATGACGATCCTGAGGATCATCAGCGCCGCCCTGTAAAGGCCCTGTTTCGTAAGGGAAAATATCCAGAATTTAAATAAAACGTCGCCTTTTGTGAAGAATCCGTTAAGGATCGCCGTAAAGATTATGATTATCACAAGAGGCTTCAGGCCCTTGAATATGGTCTTTAAGGTGATCTTTGAAACAATGACGCACACCGTCAGGAACACGAGTATAACGCCGAAGGACACCCAGCTTTTGGCAGTGAACAGCGCCGCTATAAAGAGTATGAGGCTTAAGATCTTTGTCCTGGGGTCAAGTCGGTGGATGATCGTATCACCGGGGAAATACTGGCCCAGAGTGATGTCTTTAAGCATGGATGCCGCCTCCCTTCAGTGAAAGGATGGCGTCCCTGGCCTGCTCCACGGTATAGACCGCGGGGTCGATATCGACGCCCTTTTCCCTCAGCTTCATGACAACCTTGGTGACCCAGGGTACGCTGAGGTGCATTTCCCGAAGCTCCGCGCTGCGTTCAAACACCTGATGAGGCGTTCCGTCCATGGTGATCTGCCCTTTGTTGAACACCAGCATTCTGTCCACATTCCGGGCCGCCTCGGACATGTTGTGGGTGACGAGGATCACTGCGGAGCCGGTAGCGTCGTGATAGTCCCTGATGTTCTTCAGTATCTCGTCGCAGCCGTGGGGGTCAAGACCTGCTGTCGGCTCGTCGAGGATCAGCACCTCGGGCCGCATGGCGATGACGCCGGCGATGGCCACGCGCCGCTTCTGACCGCCGGAGAGATCGAAGGGCGATTCGTCCAGCCTGCGCTTATCCAGACCCACGAATTCCGCAGCCTCCATGACTCTTTCGTTTATCTCACTCTCGGAGAGCTTCATATTTTTCGGTCCGAAGGCGATGTCCTTGTACACCGTCTCCTCAAAAAGCTGATACTCCGGGTACTGGAACACCAGCCCCACCTTAAAGCGTACGTCCCTCGTCATCTTCTTTGAGCTGTGGATATCCTGGCCACTGAACAGTACCCGCCCGCTTGTGGGCTTTAAAAGGCCGTTCAGGTGCTGGATAAAGGTGGACTTGCCGCTTCCCGTGTGACCGATGACCGCAATCATCTCGCCGCTGCAGATCGTGAGATCGATGTCCTTTATTGCCGTGGTCTCAAAGGGAGTTCCGGCGGAATATTTATGTGTCAGTTTTTCGACCTGTATGATCGGAGTTTTTTCGTTCATTTTGTCAGTTCCCTGTACAGCGCGTCGGCGCACTCATCCACAGTCAGTGCGGAAAGAGGCAGCTCGCAGCCTTTTTTGTTAAGCTCCCACAGGAGCTCCGTCGTCTCGGGCACGTCAAGGCCGTAACCCCGCACCTGCTCCACTTTTGTAAACACCTCTTCGGGTGTTCCGTCCATGACTATCCTGCCCCTGTCCATGACAATGAGCCTGTCGGCGTGGACGGTCTCCTCCATGTGGTGGGTGATGAGCACAACGGCGACGCCCAGATTCTCCTTCAGCTCCCGGATTATCCTTATAACGTCCTCTCTGCCGCCGGGATCGAGCATGGCGGTAGGCTCGTCGAAAACTATGCACTTGGGGGCCATGGCAAGGACGCCGGCAATGGCGATGCGCTGCTTCTGGCCGCCGGAAAGAAGATGGGGGGCGTGAAGGCGGTAGTCGTACATACCCACGGTTTTGAGGGCCTTGTCCACCCGCTCGCGGATCTTCCCGGGCTCCACACCCAGATTCTCCGGGGCGAAGGCCACGTCCTCCTCCACCACGTTTGCCACGATCTGGTTGTCCGGGTTCTGGAAAACCATACCCACCCTGCGGCGGATATCGAGAAGCATATCCTCGTCCTCCGTGTCCATGCCGTAGACCGTGACGGTGCCGCTGTCGGGGACGAGAATGCCGTTGCAGTGCTTTGCAAGGGTGGACTTGCCGGAGCCGTTGTGACCGAGGACCGCAACGAACGTCCCCGGCTCGATCTCAAGGTCGATCTTGTAAATCGCCGGCTTTTTCGGCAGGCCGTCGTCGTCTTTATATGAAAATGTGGTCTTTTTGAAATCTATAATACTCATTCTCAATCTCCAACCGACCATCTGCATGCGGCTCCGCAGGGGAGGCACAGCCCGGTCTCGGTCACAGGCAGTCCCAGCTCGTCGCTGACTGCCCTGCCCCCGAACCGGGGCGTGAACAGGCTCCCGGCAATATATGTGAGTGTGGAGGCGCTGAGCCCCGTTGTGTAGGAATTTATGATAACGAACAGGGGATCGTCGCTGAGGACGCCTGTGCAGAGCTTTACGAAGGGGTAAAGGTTTTCCTCCAGCTTCCATATCTCCCCGGACGGGCCTCTCCCGTAGGAGGGCGGGTCCATGATGATGGCGTCGTACTTGTGGCCGCGGCGGATCTCCCGCTCCACAAATTTTGCGCAGTCGTCCACGATCCAGCGGATGGGCCTGTCCTCCAGTCCGGAGGCTTTGGCGTTCTCCCTGGCCCACTGGACCATGCCCTTCGCAGCGTCCACGTGGCAGACCTTTGCCCCCGCAGCAGCCGCCGCAACGGTGGCGCCGCCGGTGTAGGCGAACAGGTTCAGGACGTTTATCTCCCGCCCTGCCGACCTGATCTTATCCATGATATAATCCCAGTTCACCGCCTGCTCCGGGAACAGGCCTGTGTGCTTGAAGTTCATGGGCTTCACGTTGAAGGTGAGCTCCCCGTAGCGGATCTGCCACTTTTCCGGGAGGCTCCTTTTGTCCCAGCTTCCGCCGCCCTTTGAGCTGCGCTCATATCTTGCGGACGACTTGCGCCAGTTGGGATTCGTCCGCTTTGTAGACCATATCGCCTGGGGGTCGGGGCGCACGAGGATATAGTCACCCCAGCGCTCCAGCTTCTCCCCGTCGGAGCAGTCCAGAAGCTCAAAATCCGTCCATTTATCAGAAACCCACATATTTGTTACTCCCGGTCATAAAAAATCATTTTATTATACCATTATCAGGTTGTATAGTCAATTAAAAGGGATATATAGTTTTATGCGCTTTCAACGGCTTTTTTTGTGCAAAAAATTCAAAATTACCCGTTGACAAAGGGAAAATAACCTGTTATAATACGCAGGCAAAAACAAAGTAGGTTCGGCATCCCCGTTCCTCACCCGGCCGATCAGGTCGCGCCGAGGTCAATATCACCTGCTCCCCGTGGGAGTGTGTGTATTGGTGGGTGCCGTGCGGCATCCGCTTTTTATTTATTGGAGGTGTTATTATCAGCAATCCGGCTCATCAGATCAACGAAGAAATCCGCGATAAAGAGGTCCGCCTTATAAGTGAAAACAGTGAACAGCTGGGCATCATGTCCGCAGAGCAGGCTCTGGAGATCGCCATCGATCACGGTCTGGATCTGGTCAAGATAGCCCCGAATTCAGTGCCGCCTGTGTGCAAGATCATGGATTACGGCAAGTACCGTTTCGAGCAGTCAAAGCGCGAGAAGGAAGCCCGCCGGAATCAGCACGTGGTGGAGATAAAGGAGATCCGCATGTCCCCGTCCATCGGCGACAACGATTTCAACACCAAGCTTAAAAACGGACAGAAGTTCTTGCGGGAGGGCAACAGGCTGAAGGTTGCCGTCCGTTTCCGCGGAAGAGAGATGGCTCACACCGAGATCGGCGAAGAGCTGCTCAAGAGATTTGCTGCCGGCTGCGAGGAAGTCGCAACTGTTGATAAGAACCCCAAGCTGGACGGCAGACACATGAGCATGTTCCTGTCGCCGAAGCACGCGAAATAATCCCGGTGCGGCGCACTACCATTTGTTAAATAATTTCGAGAGGAGTAACAATACAATGCCTAAGATCAAGACCCACAGCGGGGCAAAGAAAAGATTTAACCTGACCAAGTCCGGCAAGGTTAAGAGAGCTCATGCATTTAAGAGCCACATCCTTAACAAGAAGACAACAAAGCGCAAGAGAGGCCTCCGCAAGGGTGCTTATGCTGACGAGACAAACGAAAAAGCTATCAAGCGCATGATTCTGTACAAATAAGGGAGGGTTTTTAAAATGGCAAGAGTTAAAGGCGCAATGATGACGCGCAAGAGAAGAAACAAGATCTTAAAGATGGCCAAGGGCTACTGGGGCAGCAAGTCCACTCATTACAAGATGGCGAACCAGGCTGTCATGAAGTCCCTGACTTACGCATACGTAGGCCGCAAGCTGAAGAAGAGAGATTACCGCAAGCTGTGGATCACCAGAATCAGCGCAGGCTGCAAGGCAAACGGTATGAATTACTCCCGTTTCATGCACGGTCTCAAGCTGGCAGGCATCGAGATGAACCGCAAGATGCTCTCCGAGACCGCTATCCACGATCCCGCCGCTTTCACCATGCTTTGCGACAAGGCAAAGGACGCAATCGGCGCATAATTAGAGATTGAGATATAGAAAAATCCGATGGGTCACCCCATCGGATTTTTTGCGTGTTCATTCATATCATATCCGCTATATTCCTGCGGCTGTAGATTATCCGGCGCACTTCCATAATGTCGCCGATGACCACATAAAAGATCAGATAGTTCTTAACCTTTATGCGATAATAGGGATGTTCCCTCTCAACACTCGACGGATAAGGCTCAAAGGATTCGGCGCAGCTCAGGCGATCATATATGGCTTTCTCCACATCGTTTAAAAGGTTCAAAGCCGCTGCGGGGTTTTGCAGCTCAAAGGCGATATGATCCACTATTTCATTCAGATCATCCTCAAACAGCGGTAGAATCCTCAGCTTATACTCTTTCATTGCCGCTTATCCTTCTCCTCACCCTGTCGAATACCTCCTCGCCGGTGTAACGGATATCAGACCGGGCGGCGGCTTTGTCGGCTTCGTCCAATCTGCACTCAATATCATCCGTGAGCCGGGCATACTGCTCCAGACTCATAACCACCATTGAGCCGTAACCGTTTTTTGTCAGATATACCGGCTCCCCGGTGTTCACCACAATATCCTCAATCTCCGTGAACTTGTTTCTGAGATCGGAAATCGGTCTTATGTTTATCATAAAGTCACCCCCTTAACTTTATCATTATTATATCATAATTTTATCATTTTGCAACATTCATTATTCTCCGCCCCGCCCATTTCGTCACCTTGCCCATCGTTTTTTGTGCAACATGCGCGAATTTGCGTTTTAACACATTAAATCGCTTGACAAACTGGGGTAGGGCGCATATAATGTGCTAAACCGATGAGAAAGAGTGAGTAGGTTTCCTGCACACCATTCAGAGAGCCGGCGGGCGGTGCGAGCCGGTATGGTGATGGATCCCGAATGGACTTTCGAGGGCGATCGGAACGGGCGGGCGGCGTCCCCCAAGTATGAAAGCCGGAGCGGCGCTCCGTTAACAAGCGCGGGCATATGTCAGTATGCTGATGAGGTGGGCGCTATGCGCCAAACCGGGTGGCACCGCAGGAGTCTGATCTCTTGTCCCAGTGAAAACAGCACGGGACAGGAGTTTTTTTATGTCCCGAAATCAAAAATATTTTGAAAGTCGAGGTAAACACAATGAGCATCAACAAGGAAATCCCCTACAAGATCTATTTGAACGAAGACGAAATGCCCAGGGCATGGTACAATGTCCGCGCAGATATGAAGAACAAGCCCGCTCCCCTCATCAATCCCGGCACAGGCAAGCCTGTCACCGCCGCGGATCTGGAGCCCGTGTTCTGCAGTGAGCTTGTAAAGCAGGAACTGGACAACGACACCGCTTTCATCCCCATCCCCGAGGACATCTTCAACTTCTACCGCATGTACCGTCCCTCTCCCCTGGTCAGGGCCTACTGCCTGGAGGAAAAGCTCCAGACCCCGGCAAAGATCTACTACAAGTTCGAGGGCAACAACACCAGCGGCAGCCACAAGCTGAATTCCGCCATCGCTCAGGCGTACTACGCAAAGAAGCAGGGCCTCAAGGGCGTCACCACCGAGACCGGCGCCGGTCAGTGGGGCACCGCTCTTTCCATGGCCTGCTCCTACTTCGATCTGGACTGCAGGGTCTACATGGTCAAGGTCTCCTATGAGCAGAAGCCCTTCCGCCGTGAGGTAATGCGCACCTACGGCGCCAGTGTCACCCCCTCCCCCTCCGAGACAACCAACATAGGCAGAAAGATCCTTCAAGAGCATCCCGGCACCACCGGAAGCCTGGGCTGCGCCATCAGCGAGGCTGTTGAGGCGGCTGTCAGCTCCGAGGGCTACAGATACGTTCTGGGCAGCGTTCTAAATCAGGTGCTGCTCCATCAGTCCGTCATCGGTCTTGAGACCAAGGCCGCCCTTGACAAGTACGATATAAAGCCCGACATCATCATCGGCTGCGCCGGCGGCGGCTCCAATCTGGGCGGCCTGATCGCCCCCTTCATGGGCGAGAAGCTGAGAGGCGAGGCAGACTACCGCATCATCGCCGTTGAGCCCGCATCCTGCCCCAGCCTTACAAGAGGCAAATTCGCCTACGACTTCGCCGACACCGGCAAGGTCTGCCCCATGGCAAAGATGTACACCCTGGGCTGTGACTTCATTCCCGCTCCCAACCACGCAGGCTGTCTCCGCTATCACGGCATGAGCACCATCCTGTCCCAGCTCTACCACGACGGTTACATGGAGGCGACGACCGCCGTCCAGACCGACGTATTCAAGGCCGCGGAGCAGTTCGCCCGTGTTGAGGGCATCCTCCCCGCTCCCGAGAGCAGCCATGCCATCAAGGCGGCTATCGACGAAGCCCTGAAGTGCAAGGAAACCGGCGAGGAAAAGACCATCGTATTCGGTCTCACCGGCACCGGCTACTTCGATCTGGTGGCTTACGAGAAGTTCCACAACGGCGAGATGGATGATTACATCCCCTCCGACGAGGAGCTTGAGGCCTACTTCGCAAAGCTGCCCAACGTCGAAGGCTAATAGAACAGAACACATTAATGAGGCTGTTTCCCTCGGGAAACAGCCTCTTGTTGTTTTGAATTATTATTACCACGCGGTACCGTTGAAGTAGCTCACGGCGTAATCTATCCTTACTGTCTCGCCGTCGATTACCTCAAATCTGTAGCTGTTGGTGGCCCTGCCCTGCAGCCAGACCGCTTCCACGTCCTCCGCCGTGATCCAGCCCGCTTCATAGGCCTCGTCGATGCGGAGGAAATCGCTGCCCTTGAAAATATACATCTGAGCGCCCGGATCCGGGAAATTAAACCAGAACCCGGCGGCCTCGGCCTGTACAACAACGGCGGCAGCTCCGCCGCGGCCCCTGATAAACAGCGCTTCACAGCCGCTGACCTTCCCGTAATACTTCATACTGCTGATGCCGGTGCCCATCTTGTCCGTGTACGCCTGATTGATCTCTCTGGCCCGCTCCTCCGTGAGCTTGGGAAGCACCGGCGTCGGGATCTTCACCATATCCATTTCGGTGTACTTTTCCCAGATGTCCGCCACATCCTCATCCGTCAGAAGGCCGGCTTTATACGCCAGGTCGATACGCCGTATCCTGCTGCCGTCATATACGGCTATTGTGAGTATACTCTTGCTGAAGGCGAATTTACAGCCTGCGATCTCGAATGTATCCTCTCTCGCCGCATAGGACTCCAGATTGTAGGGCACCACATACAGCACGTCGCAGCTGCCGTATTTGCCGAAGGAATACATCTCCTCCACATCCGAGCCGTAACCGCTGCGGTAGGCTTCGATCATGCTGCTGATCTCTTCCGCCGTATAATCTGTGGAAACGGGCATGTCGTCGGGGATGAGTCCCACGATCAGCCTCGCGACGGTGATGACGTCGGCATTGGTCACTTCGCCGTCGCCGTTCATGTCGGCGGAGTACTTTTCCGCCTCGGTAAACTCCACAAGCTCCACAACGTTTTTCGCGGTCAGGATAAGGTCAACGTTTTCAACTTCGCCGTTCTCATCCACATCGCCCTTTTCGACGCCGCTCATGAAGAAGCCGGTCAGATAATTCGGCTCAACATAGGCGATGTCGGCTCTCTGTTTGAGTATCTCTATCGCTCTCAGAACGGCGGTCTTGGTCTTCTCTTTCAGGGAAAGCTGCACGAAGGAGGATGTTTTGAAGTTGAAAACCCTGATTACCTCATCTATCTCCAGCTCCGGGAACAGCTCCTCGTAAGTACGGACGCCCGAGATCGGTTTTTTGAAGCTTATCTGCAGCTCGCCGGGGACATACTCTCTCTCGGAGTAATTGCGGGGATCGTATATCTTCGCAAGCTCCTCCTCGCTGAGGGTATGCTCCCCTGCGGGCTCCGCCAAAGGCGTGTCGGCGATGAGGGTCTGCCTGACCTGATAAATGTAATGCGGCTCCGCGTAGATGACGTATGGATTGTCCTTCAAAACCCCGATGGCTTCAACGACCGCGCTCTTTGTCCTTTCGGGAAGCTGATAACAGACCACGTCGATGGCGGCGTACTCCTTTGTGGCCTTCTCGTTCACGGTGTAATCCGGGAACAGGTTCTTGTATGTCGTTCCCGCAGGAAGTTTTTTTGTAAGGCCCACGATGACCTGACCGACCATGTAATCTCCCTTCTCATAGTTCGCCGGATCGTAGATCTTCGCAAGCTCCGCCTCGGTGAAAGCGTAATCCGAGACCGGATCAGGCTGGGGCTCAGTTCCGCCGCCGCAATACGAGTCAATGAATTCCGGCTTGGCACTGTGAACAAGGGGATGGTTCATAAGGCTTACGCTGACGTTATATGCATGCTCCAGCGACGCATCTGTCAGCGTAACCAAAGCCACCTGTCTCGTAACAGATACCTTCTCGCCTGATTCGTTGGTTTCCATGTGGGCTTCTTTATTAATCTGCACCGATTCAACATTCAAATCAGAGAAAACCGTTCCGAAGCTTTCCGAAACATCAACGCCGACTTTGAAACTGATCTTAAGATTGCCGGTATAATAAGCGAAAGCGGGTTCAATTCTGCCGATTAAACGCCGATACTCCCCTTCATATAACAGATCATTATAATCAGGGTCGCCTATATACGCATCTGTCTCAAACGGCGCAGTGGAACCTGCCACCGAAGGGCGCAGCTTGTAATCCGGCTCGACATAATAAACATAGGGATCGTCCTTCATTTTTTCTATAATAGCGAGGATGTTTTCCCTTGACCGATACTCTTTCAGAACAACTCCGCGCACCATGATCCGCTCTGTCTCATTGCCGTCTCCGCCGAAAACTACGGGAATCACCTCTGAATTTCCAACCTTATACTCATCGACAGAGTAATCCGGCAGATGATTTACGCCTTTTTTCAGATACACGTTTATATACTCCGTGTTGAACACCATGTCATACTGGGTTTTGTCATATATCCTGCTGTAATCCTCTGCGCTGAGCACGTCATTTACGTCGGGGGTTCCCAAGGACAGATCTTCCGCGGCGTCCGCAGCCATGGCCGCCGTGCTGCCGAACATCAGACATGCAATAAGAAGCGCAATGATCCGTTTTGCGTGTTTCATGATTCTTTCTCCTTTCGGTTAAATTTATTATTTTACAATTATATTATATCACGGAAAAGGGGGGGCGTCAAGGGGTTTGTTTTTAAAAAACCCTGTTGACAACGCCCGCCTGATAACAAAAAACCTGCCTTATTTATATAAACGTTTTGCACCCGAAAAACCGGACACCTGTTTTGAAAAAATTCTGGGAATATTCTGAAAAATACCCCTTGACAAGCGCCGCTTGATGTGATATATTTCTCACATCAGAAGTTATAAATATATCACACGGGAGGTAATTAAAAATGTCAAAGCTCAAGGTAAAGCACTATCTGTTATTGCAGGCGATACTGTCGCTGGTGCTGCCCGTATTCTATCTCTTATCCTTCTCGGTGTCTCACGGCGCCGGAGTCATGGAGGTGCGGGTGGGCTTCAACGCCTGGGTGTTCTTCGCCCTCATATTCGCGGCGTTGGCTGCCGCGTGGCTGCTTAGAAGAAGCCGTGAATAGTACGACGAGTACGCGAAAAGGGCAATTCAGATCTCGGACTCCGTGTGCTTCATGGCGGCAATGGCGTTCATCTGCGCTTTCCTCGCGGTCATGTTCGCGGTGACGGTGTTC
>JAFRUW010000244.1 GCA_017438675.1 Oscillospiraceae bacterium
CATAACCCTCGGCCCAGATCACGCCGACCCAGTCCGGTTTTTCGGAGAACTGCAGCTCGATGTCGGCTCCGTTGGTAATGCCGTACACAGGGATCGGATTTCCGTTATAATCATACTTGATAAAGGAAATCTCTTCGGTACCCCATGGGGTTTCGACCTCCCAGGTCTCCGTCTGGTAGACCTTGTTCCCATCCGCGTCCTTGACAACGGCGCGGTCGGTCTTGGTCTTGAGGGTGATATAATCAGGCATGTCCGGCAGACCCAGCTTGCTGATTACGCTGGGGATAAACACATCCGTGTCCGTTTTCGCCGACGCGACAGTCAGGCAGCTGGACATCAGCAGCGCCATGATGAGCAAAACGCTCCCTAAACGAGTCAAACGCTTCATTACGCATAACCTCTTTTCCTCAGGAATCTGCACCAGTTCATTTGGCTTGAAGCCATGGTACAACGGCGTTTTCGAAGTGTCAACCCGCCCGGACAAAGCTTGAGGGAATTGTAAGTCTTTGGTCTTAAAGGCGTATTATCTGTATTATTTTTCTTAAGGAATTTTATCCCTTTTTATAAAGACGAAACAAAGTCATTACGCTTTTTCTGCGATTTTGAGACAGCCTTTTTCTCTGTAAGACCCCTTTTCAGATGGGAAAACAGAACAGAGGCCGGGCGGATCGATCGTCCCCCGGCCTCTGTTTTTATTCATATGGAAAGACTTCAAAAGGAAACTTACACTTTGGTCATCAGCTCCAGGCTGTGCTCCCGGTTCATCTTTTCGCACATGGCAAGGAAGGTGTCCACCGGCACGCCGTGGAGCTGTTCCTTTGCCCCGCGGACGGTGACGGAGACGGTGCCCGTCTCGGCCTCCTTGTTGCCCAGCACCAGGATGTAAGGATCCTTGTATTTCTTGTAAGTCTTGATCTTTTCGTTCATGTTCTTGTCGGCATAGTCAGCCTCCACGCGGATGCCGGCGCGGATCAGCTTTTCGGCCACCTGACGGGCATAATCATTGTTTTCCACCCGGATGGGGACAATGCCCACCTGCATCGGGGAAAGCCAGAAGGGGAAAGCGCCCTTGAAGTTTTCAATCAGGATGCCGATAAACCGCTCAAAGGAGCCGAAGATCGCCCGGTGAATGACGACAGGGGTCTTTTCCGTCCCGTCCTGGGCGGTGTAGGTCAGGCCGAAGTTCCGGGGCAGCTGGAAGTCCAGCTGAACGGTGCCGCACTGCCATTCCCGACCCAGAGCGTCTTTGATCTGCAGGTCGATCTTGGGGCCGTAGAAGGCGCCGTCGCCTTCATTGACTTCATACTGCCCTTCGCCGTATTTCTTGTCCAGAATGCGCTTGAGGGACGCCTCCGCCTCATTCCACAGGGCGATGTCACCCATGAAATCTTCCGGCCGGGTGGACAGCTCCGCCCGGTAGGTCAGCCCGAAGGTGGAGTAGATTTCATCCGCGATGGAAAGGATGTCGTCGATCTCGTTTTCGATCATTTCCTCGGTGACGAAGGTATGATCGTCATCCTGCCGGAACTCCTGCACCCGGAACAGGCCGTTGAGCTGGCCCGTGCGCTCCTTGCGGTGGATCACGTCCGTCTCGCTGAAGCGGATGGGCAGATCCCGGTAGGAACGGGTCCTGCGGCGGAACACCATCATGGCGTTGGGGCAGTTCATGGGCTTGGCGGCCATCGTGTCGATGGATTCGATCTGTCCGTCCTTGCCGGGGATGATGAACATGTTGTTGACATAGTGCGCCCAGTGGCCGGAAATCAGCCACAGTTTTTTGTTGTTGATCACCGGGCCGGAAATCTCCTGATAGCCGTGAATGTCGTGAATCTGCCGCCACCAGGAGAGCAGGGTATTGTACATCTTATAGCCCCGGGGCAGCCAATAGGGCATGCCCTGAGCTGTTTCGTCAATCATGAACAGGTCCAGCTGCGGGCCCAGTTTCTTGTGATCCCGTTCCAGCGCCTCCTGAATGAGGGCTTTATGGGCCTTGAGCTCGTCCCGCGTGGGGTAGGCCCAGACATAGATGCGCTGCAGCATGTCGTTCTTTTCGCTGCCGCGCCAGTACGCGCCGGACAGGGCGTGAATTTCATACGCGGCGCTCAGAAGCTCCTGGCTGTTGTCCACATGGGGGCCCCGGCACAAGTCGACAAAATCATCGCCTGTCCAGTAGACGGTGATGATCTCGTCCTGCGGCAGCTCCTCAATCAGCTCGGTCTTGTATTTCTGCCCTTTGAAAATCTCCAGCGCCTCCGCCCGGGAGACCTCTTTGCGGGTCCAGGGTTCCCGGCGTTTGATGATTTCCTTCATTTTCTCTTCGATCCTGGGGAAATCCTCCTGCGTGACGGAAACGGGCAAAAGGAAATCATAATACAGGCCGTCGGCAATCTGCGGGCCGATGGCGTACTGCACTTCCTTGCCGTACAGCTCAATGACGGCTTTGGCCAGGATATGCGCCAGGGAATGACGGTACACGCTGAGATACTGTTCCTTGTCCATACAGATAAAACCTCCTTGACGGGACTTGCTGCCCCGCTTGAACGCGGCTACCGGCCGCATCATATTCCGGCGCGATCACGGGTTTTCCATCCGCCGCTTTGCCGTTACAGTCTGCATTATAGACCGGGGCCTGTCCATTTGTCAATTGATTTCATCCTTCCTCCATAACGCCTCCCGTGGAACCCTTGAATCCATCCCGGTTTCCTGATGCCTGAAAGAAACCGGTATTATGATGGAACGGATTCATATAACAATTTATTATTTGTAAAATGATTTCTATCATTATATAATGTAATTATCAAAAAAACACGTAGGATCCATA
>JAFRUW010000245.1 GCA_017438675.1 Oscillospiraceae bacterium
AAGCGATTGTGTTCCTGTTCAGTATACGCCAAAGCAGGCCATGAGGCAACAATAACTTCCTCTCCGCCGGTGCCGGGACAAAGCCGCACATGCGAAAGAACCATATTGCACGGTCCGCTGTTTTTGTGGTAATATAAAATATCATAAATTTTCGCTTTGGATTTTTGGAATGATCGGCTGCCGACGTGCCGCTTTGCTCTGCTGCGGCATGCGGGGCGGTCCGCTGATAAAGGGGGGCAGGCACATGAGCGACAAGCAGTGGTACAAGGAGATGACGGTCTACCAGATCTGGCCGCGCAGCTTCTGTGACGGCAACGGAGACGGCATCGGCGACCTCTGGGGCGTGCTGAGCAAACTGGACTTTGGGCGCCAATGTCACAATCCTTGACATCAGCCTCAAGAGACTCGAGGAGCTGGACAACATGTTCGGCGCTCACATCCAGACTCTCGTTTCCAACGACAGCAACGTTGAGCGCGTGGTGAAGGACGCCGACCTCGTCATCGGCTCCGTGCTCATCCCCGGCGGCTCCACTCCCAAGCTCTTCAAGACAAAGTACCTGAAGGGCATGAAGGACGGCGCTGTGTTTGTGGACGTGGCCATCGACCAGGGCGGCTGCGGCGAAAGCTCTCATGTCACCACCCATGACGATCCTGTATTCGCTGTTGACGGCGTTGTTCACTACTGCGTAGGCAACATGCCCGGCGCTGTTCCCAGAACAAGCACCATCGCTCTCACAAACGCCACCCTGAAGTACGGCCTCAAGATCGCGAAGAACGGTCTGGAAGAGGCATGCAAAGCCAGCAAGGTAATCGCCTCCGGCGTAAACACCTATAATGGCAAGCTGACAAACAAAAACGTAGCTCTGGCCCACAACTACGAGTACACCGACCTTGAAGAGCTGATCTGAAACTCCATATAAAGTATAGACGGCAGGCATATCACGTGCCTGCCGTTTTTGTGTTTTGAAGCGTTAGCTGAATGTATCCGCGCTCTCGGTGAGGACTCGGTTGATCTCATCCGCCAGCTTTTCGTTTTCAGGGCTTCTCAGCTCCGGGTCACGCTCCAGCGTGTCGAGAGCGGCTGTCTGGGCGAGCTTTAAAAGCTCCATGTCCCTCGTGTATTCGCAGATCCTCGTTTCGGGAAGGCCGTGCTGCCGTGAACCGAAGAAATCACCGGGACCCCGGATGGCCAGATCCTCCTCGGCGATTTTGAATCCGTCATTGGTGGAACACAGTATTTTGAGTCTCTGTTCCGAAACATCTCCTCCCGCTCCCTTAAACAGAATGCAGTAGGATTTGTCCTTCCCCCGTCCAACTCTGCCCCGAAGCTGATGGAGCTGGCTGAGGCCGAACCTGTCGGAGTTCTCCACCACCATAAGCACAGCGTTCGGAACGTCCACGCCCACCTCGATGACCGTGGTGGAAACGAGTATCTTTGTCTTCCCCTCGGAAAACTCCGTCATCACCCGATCCTTCTCCTTCGGCTTCATCTTGCCGTGGATAACGCCGATGGAAATGTCCGGAAACACCTTTTCCCGAAGCTCCCTTGCGTACTCCTCCACGGATCTGAGGTCTGACGGCAGCTCGTCGTTTTCCTCCACCATGGGGCACACTATATACACCTGATTCCCCTGAGAAACGATTTTACGAATGAAATTGTATATCCTCGCCCGGTAGCTTTCCCCCACGGCAAAGGTGTCCACCGTCTGCCGCCCCGGCGGAAGTTCGTCGATAACCGACACGTCAAGCTCGCCGTAAATGATAAGAGCCAGGGTTCTCGGTATAGGCGTCGCGGACATGACTAGAACATGGGGGCTTTCGCTCTTTGCGGACAGGGCAGCCCTCTGCTGAACGCCGAAACGGTGCTGTTCGTCGGTGGTGACAAGGGCCAGCGCCTTGAATTCCACATCGTCGGAAAACAGGGCGTGAGTCCCTATAACCACGTCGATATCGCCGTTTTTAATTTCCTCGATAAGCTTCTTTCTCTGTTTCCCCTTCACCGCACCGGTGAGAAGTCCCACCCGGATGCCAAAGCCGGAAAGCAGGTCGCAAAATGTCTTGTAATGCTGCCCCGCCAGAATTTCCGTGGGCGCCATCACCGCCGCCTGAAAACCGGACTTCACCGCAAGCCATGTGCAGGCGGCACTGACAACTGTTTTGCCGCTGCCCACGTCCCCCTGAACAAGCCTGCTCATTGGTCTGCCGCTTGTCATATCCCTGACGGCCTCGTCAATGGCCCTCCTCTGGGCGCCGGTCAGCTCAAAGGGCAGAGCACGGAAGTATTCCTCAAGATCTGCTTTTTCCGGCACTCGCGCCGCCCGTTTCGCCCTGCTCCCGCGCATGAGCTTCATGGCGCAGACGATGATGAAAAGCTCTTCGAATATGAGCCGCCGCCTGGCAGTATCAAGGCTCTCGTAATCCTTTGGAAAGTGGATGTTTTCGCAGGCGTACTTGGCAGTGCAGAGCTTGTATTTCCGCCGCACGTCCGACGGCAGCGGATCGACAAGCTCATCGGCGCACCGCGCCATGGCCTCACCCACAAGCTTCGATATGAACCTGCTGTTCACCCCAGCTGTCATGTGATAGATGGGCACGATCCTGCCGGTCACGCCGTTTTCCGCCGTCTCCATCTCCAATACGGGACTTGTCATCTCCGGTCTTGTCTCCGTGCCGCCCACCTTGCCGTATAAAACAATGTCATCGCCCCGGTGAAGCCGGTCTCTCAGATACCCTTTGTTGAACAGGGTGACGTTCATAAGAGACGCCCCGTCGGTGACGCGGAATTTTAAAAGCTCCATCCCCTTGCGGACATAGCTGTATGTCGGGTCCGTGGCGATGGTCGCCCTGACGCAGACGGATTCGCCGGGGATAAGCTCCGCAATGGGTTTGAATACCGTCCTGTCCTCATAGGTTCTGGGGTAGTCCATGAGAAGGTCCCGCAGGTTATGGATTTTCAGTTTATTTAAGAGTTTGGCCCGTCTTTCTCCCACTCCGGGCAGGTATCGGATATCCATTTCAAGGTTTCCCATGAACTCACCTCCCTTTTCTTTTATCAGTATACCATATTACTCTCACATTTTAAACGGTTTTTGCGCCTGACCCTTTCAGACAAAAACAGCCCGAACATCTCGTCCGGGCTGTTTTGCTCTACTTATTTGTCTGTCTTTCCGCCGCTTCAACAACATGGCTCAAAAGGACAGCCGTGGTCACCGATCCGACGCCGCCTACGGGCGGTGTGATTTTGTCAACTATATCCTTTGCCTTTTCAAAGTCAACATCGCCGCACATCTTCCCGTCGGGCCCTACGTTGAGCCCCACATCGATGACCGTCTGACCCTCTCTGAGCCAGTCGGCCTTAACCAGCATGGCCCTTCCCGCGGCGGCAATGACAAGCTCCGCCTTTTTAACGATCCCCGGGAGGTCCACGGTCTTTGTGTGGCACACGGTAACGGTGGCGTTTTTGCTTAAAAGCATCATGGACACGGGCTTGCCGATCACAAGGCTCCTGCCGATGACCACGGCGTTTTTGCCGGAAACGGGAATCCCGTAGTAGTCGATCATCTCGATGCAGGACCGGGCGGTGCAGGGCGGGAAGCCGTCGCCGTTACCAGAATAAAGCCCGCCCATGGAGCCGGGAGTGATGCCGTCAATGTCCTTGTCCACGCTGAGGGTCCTTCTCACCCGCAGTCCGTCCATCCTCTTGGGAAGGGGCAGGAACATCAGTACGCCGTGGACGGTACCGTCCCCGTTGAGCTCTTTGATCTTTTCAATCAGGTCGTCCTCGGAGACGTCAACGGGCAGGGTTACCCTCACGGCCTTTATCCCCAAAGCGTCGGCCCGCTTTACGGCTGAGTTTTCGTAAAAAATGTCGTCGGGCTTTTCACCCACTCTGAGGATGGCGATACAGGGCGTGACGCCCTTTTCCCTCAGGGCCGCAGCTCTTTCCGCGGTGGTCTCGTTGATCTTCGCCGCAACAGGCGCGCCTTTTAATACTTCAGCCATACTTACCTCAATCTCTCCAGAACTCCGTTGTAAATCTCATCCGCCATGGGTACGTATTTTTCAATGAGGCAGTCAGTCTCGCGGTTAAGTTTTTCCGCGTACTCCCTGTCCTTCATAAGCTTTGTGTTGATGTAAATGTTCAGTGACGCGCCGGTGACGGCCGCTCTTGCCATGGAAGCTCCCACACCGACATCGCTGAGAGCAAGAACACTGCCTTTTTCTTTGAGCTCATAAAGCAGCTCCAGCGTCTCCGCCGCGAGCTTCATGATCTCAAGGGGCGCGGTACAAGCATTGCGCAGGGCGTTTTCCATGACCTCGCCTCTCGCGGGATCGTCCTTCGGCAAACCGTATGCCTTTGCCAGAGGCTCAAAGCACTCCGCGTCCTTGTCTATCGCCTCTAAAAGCCGCGATTTCAAGCCTGACGCCTTCGCCCATATTTCCCTGATCTCATCCTCCACAGCGGCGTATTTCTTCTTGCCCACTGTGAGGGAGCAGACCATACCCGCAAGGGCCGCGCCGAGAGCGCCGGCAAGGGCGGAGGCTCCGCCGCCGCCGGGAACGGGGGCGCTGGAATCAAGGGCGCCGCAGAATTCCGTGCATTTAAGTGATCTGAGTTCCATATTCTTTTACCCTTTACAGCTTGCGCCTGATGATCTTGCCGCTGACTGTCTTGGGAAGCTCGTCCCTGAACTCCACGATACGGGGATACTTGTAAGGCGCGGTGCGGTGCTTTACGTGGTTCTGGATCTCCTTTTTCAGCTCCTCGGTACCCTCTGTACCCTTTGTGAGGACGATGCTGGCCTTGACGACCTGGCCCCTGATGGGGTCGGGAGCGGCGGAAACGCCGCACTCAAGGACGTAAGGCAGCTCCATGATGACGCTTTCGATCTCGAAGGGCCCGATGCGGTAGCCGGAGGACTTGATCAGATCGTCCACACGGCCCACATACCAGAGGTAGCCGTCCTCATCACGCCACGCGGTGTCGCCGGTGTGATAATAGCCGCCCTCCCAGGCTTCCTTTGTCTTTTCCTCGTCGTTGTAATACTCAACAAGAAGACCCATGGGACGGTTGCGGACGATGATCTCGCCTGTCTCACCGTCTTTGCAGGAGTTGCCCGCGTGGTCAATAATGTCGATATCATAGATAGGCACGGGCTTGCCCATGGAACCGGGCTTTGGAGTCATGCCTATAAGGTTGCCGATCATAACGGTGCTCTCGGACTGGCCGAAGCCCTCCATGACGGAGAGGCCGGTGGCCTTCTGGAACTGATAGAACACCTCGGGGTTAAGGGCCTCGCCTGCTATTGTAGCGTGCTTGATGGAGGACAGGTCGTACTTTGATATATCCTCCTTGATGAGGAAGCGGTACATTGTGGGAGGCGCGCAGAATGTGGTGATCTTGTACTTCGCGAAGAGGGGCAGGATATCCTCAGCATGGAAGCGGTCAAAGTCGTAGACAAACACCGCCGCCTCGTTGAACCACTGTCCGTAAAGCTTGCCCCACATGGACTTTGCCCAGCCGGTGTCGGAAATTGTCAGGTGCAGGCCGTTGGGGTCAACGCAGTGCCAGTATCTGGCGGTGACGAAGTGGCCGAAGGCGTATTTGTGGCTGTGAACGGCGATCTTGGGATATCCGGAGGTGCCGGAGGTGAAGAAGCCCAGCATCAGGTCGTCGCCCTTGGGGGAATCCTCTGTGCGCTCATATACGCTGGAGAACTTGATGTACTCGTCGTCAAAGCTCCTCCAACCGTCAACCTTTCCGCAGGTGGAGATCTTTATCTTGATATCCGGGCACTTTTCGCAGGACTTGTTGACCTCGTTGATAACTCCGCTGTAGGCCGTGCAGATGCAGGCAGAAACCCCTGCCGCCAGGAATCTGTAGGTCAGATCCTTTTCCATAAGCTGGTCGGTGCCCAGTAGACCGATGGCGCCGATCTTATTGAGGGCCATCATGGCGATCCAGAACTGGTAATTCCTCTTGAGGATGAGCATTACCTTGTCGCCCTTCTTGATGCCGATGGAGGTGAAGTAGTTGGCCGCCCTGGCAGAGAGCTCCTTCATGTCCTTGAAGGTGAAGCGGCGCTCGTTCTTGAAGCGGTCAAGATGGAGCATGGCCAGCTTGTTGGGCTTTGTCTTACCCAGATAATCCACAACGTCAAAGGCAAAGTTGAAGTTGTCGGTATTTTCGTAGGTGATGGACTTCAGGGAACCGTCCTCGCCCTCAACGGGCTTGCAGTACTTGGACCACACAAGGGTCTTTTCCATTGTCTGGCCGGAGCCTGTGATCTTGGCGAACTGCTCCTTCTTGTCCGCCTTGTCCTGGGCTGTGGGATTCAGCACGATGGCGTAGAACATGCAGTCCTCACCGCCTACGGCGATCATTCCGTGAGGCGTGGAGCTGTCGTAATAAATGCTGTCGCCCTCGTTCAGTATCTCGGTGTGCTCGCCCACCTGAACCTTCAGGGAGCCGGAAATGATAATGTCGCACTCCTGGCCCTCATGGGTAGTAAGGGGGATGTCCTGATACTGCCTTTCCTCGCTGTACTCTGCCCTGACAAGCAGCGGCTCGGAATGGCGGCGCTTGAACATGGGCGCCAGGTTGTAGTACACCATGCCGTGGGCCTTTTCGATCCTCTGACCGGCGCCCTTTCTTGTAAGGGTGAAATGGCTCAGCTTGGGGCTGGCGCCTTCG
>JAFRUW010000246.1 GCA_017438675.1 Oscillospiraceae bacterium
CGGGATTCCAGCAGGCCCTGTCCGACGTTTCGGACATCTGAACCGCGTCGGACCAGCGGGTGTAATGCCCGTCCCCGTCGGGCTCCCCCCGGGAAAGCCAGATCTCCACGTCGTCCGCGGATTCGCGCTGTCCGCCGAACCAGGCGGCGAGCAGGGAGAAGGTTCCCCCTTCCCCGCCCGGCACCGCGCAGAGGGTGGAGGCGTGGCAGGATCGCGTGGGAACGGGAAGCAGAGTTTTCGACAGCAGTTTCATAAATTTGCTCCGTTTTTTTATTCATTATACCACAAATCCTCCGAAATCGCAACCTTTTTTTCTCCGCCTATTGACAGACCCGGGCGGCGGGTGTATAATAACCGCATAATGATTCAGGACAACGGGGGAACAAGCCGTGAAAAAGGCATTTCGATTTTACTTCGCCTTTACGACAGCGATGGATCTGAGCGGCGTTTCCCTCCAGACGGACTGAATCCGGGAACGCATTCCGATCCACCGCTCTTTGTCGCAGACGCGAAAAAGGAACGGTGGTTTTCTTTTTGAAGCAGTCCGCCGGGGTTCGGCGGCCGGAACCCGACACAGCCCGCTGTCCGCATGACGGCGGTGACATTACAGAAAGCGGTGTATATTTATGAAACGCTACTACCAGCCCGAGATCGAAACCATGCCCCGGGAGCAGCTCCGCGCGCTCCAGTCCGAACGCCTTGTGAAACAGGTGAAGCGCGTCTGGGACGCCGTCCCCTACTACCGGAAGAAGATGGAGGACAAGGGCGTCACTCCGGAGGACATCCGCGGCGTCGAGGATCTTTCCAAGCTGCCCTTCCTCTCCAAAGCCGACCTCAGAGACGCGTATCCATACGGACTCCTGGGCAAGCCCCTGTCCGAATGCGTCCGCATCCAGTCCACCTCCGGCACCACGGGGCGGCGGGTGGTGGCGTTCTACACCCAGCATGACATCGACCTCTGGGAGGACTGCTGCGCCCGGGCCATCACCGCGGCGGGCGGCACCGACGAGGACGTCTGCCAGGTCTGCTACGGGTACGGCCTCTTCACGGGCGGACCGGGTCTCAACGGCGGCTCCCACAAGGTGGGCTGTCTGACCCTGCCCATGTCCTCCGGCAACACGGAGCGCCAGCTGCAGTTCATGACGGACCTCGGCGCGACGATCCTCTGCTGCACGCCCTCTTACGCCGCCTATCTGGCCGAGTCCGCCATCGAAGCGGGCATGCAGGACAAGCTGAAGCTGAAGGCCGGTATCTTCGGCGCGGAAGCGTGGACCGAGGAGATGCGGCACGACATTGAGGCAAAGCTGGGCCTGAAGGCCTTCGATATCTACGGGCTCACCGAGCTCTCCGGCCCCGGCGTCGCCTTCGAATGCGAGGAGCAGGGCGGCATGCACATCAACGAGGACCACTTCATCGCGGAGGTCATCGATCCCGTGACGGAAGAGGTGCTGCCCTACGGCTCGAAGGGCGAGCTGGTGTTCACCGCCATCACGAAGGAAGCCTTCCCCATGATCCGCTACCGTACCCGGGACATCTGCGTGCTGAACGACGCGCCCTGCTCCTGCGGCCGGACGCACATCCGCATGTCCAAGCCCATGGGACGCAGCGACGACATGCTCATCATCCGCGGCGTCAACGTATTCCCCTCCCAGATCGAGACGGTGCTTCTGAACCAGGGCATGCCCGCCAACTACCAGATCCTCGTGGACCGTGTCAACAACACCGACACCCTGGACGTGGAGGTGGAGATGACGTCGGAGATCTTCTCCGACACGGTGGCCGCCATCTCGAAGAAGGAAAACGATCTGGTCAACGCCCTGCGCGCCATGCTGGGCATCACCGCCCGGGTCCACCTGGTGGCTCCCAAGTCCATCACCCGCAGCGAAGGCAAGGCCGTCCGGGTTATTGATAAGAGGAAGCTGTACTGATATCTTTGCAGAGGAAAATACAAGGGAAGCTCAAGCAATGGGGCTTCCCTTTTTTTCTCACCTGCCCCTCTTGTCCGTGTACGGAACGGGATTATCTGTCAGCTCCAGAATATAATCTGTGGATGTGTGATAAAGCAAGGCAAGACGGATTAGAATATCACTGGGGATGTCCCTTAACCCACGCTCGTATCGGGAATACTGTGGCTGCTGCATATCCAGATAAGCCGCGACCTGTGCCTGTGTCATATCGTGATCCTCCCGCAGATCCCGCAGACGTCTGTAGTAGCTGTCCATTTTTCCTCCGGGTTATAACCATTTGGTATTGACATTGTACCCCGGATGTGGTATACTACAGACAATTTATAACCGTTTGGTTTTAATAAAGGAAGGAGGTGGACATATGGGCAACAGTTCAATCATCAAGCTTTATGTAATTATCATCGCTATTGTCTTAAGCGTTGTAATCATCATTGCTGGCCTTGCCTCCGGTGGAGGAAGCGAAACGCATAAAACACTAACCTGTAAAGTATGCGGCAGAACATTTGAGGCAGGCGACCCCGGGGGGAACTTCAGAAGCATTGTATCCACAAACATGTGCAAACAGTGCTACAAAAACTTTGAATATGGTATGAAAGCAACCGGGAAATGATAAAGGCCTGCAACAAACACAGGAAAGGAGGACTATATGGGAAACAAGCAAGGCGGAATTGGCTTTTGGACAATTGTACTTGCCATTATAGTTGCAGTCTTGTTAATTAGTTTTATCTGATTCTCCGCAAGCAATTAGCTCATCATATTG
The DNA here is from genome assembly GCA_017438675.1 of Oscillospiraceae bacterium. Taxonomy (GTDB): domain Bacteria; phylum Bacillota; class Clostridia; order Oscillospirales; family Oscillospiraceae; genus SIG495. The sequence goes on from JAFRUW010000246.1 coordinate 2,728, forward strand.
ATTTGATTGAAAGCGATTTTGAAAGCAACTGTAGAGAAAAAACAATCAACATATTCATTATCATAATTGTTTCTATTCTGTACTTGTTGAACAATCTGCTATTAAAACCCATTTCAAAGGGTTGGTGGCATTATTTCTCAGTCTGCTACCTGAATGATTTGATCAGCACTCCTTTTTTGATTTCATATGCGAACCTCTTACTTCAGATAATCAACAAAAGAATAACAAGACTATGGGAAATAACCATTTTTTGTGTTTTGATTGGATGTGTATGGGAATATGCGACACCGATAATAAAACCAACCTCAATATCAGATCCCATTGATATTATGTGCTATATCTGCGGAGGCATCATCTACTGGTTGATCTATAGGATAAGCAAATGACTGATTAGCTTGAATCAGTGGTAAACAGAACAAGCTGTATACTGTCAAATGGCAGAATACAGCTTGTTTTTTTCAATTTGATGCGTATTATTAGGGATGTGAAATACGATTCTCCCTCACCCGATCTCCGGAAGTTCCGCGGCGTACTTCGCCAGCTCCTCATCGGTGGGGATATAGTCCTCCATCTTGCCGTCGTGGAACTTCTCGTAGGCCACCATGTCGAAGTAGCCGGGTCCTGTGAGACCGAAGACGATGGTCTCCTCTTTGCTCTCCTCGCGGCACTTCACGGCCTCGTCGATGGCGGCGCGGATGGCGTGGGAGCTCTCCGGCGCGGGCAGGATCCCCTCGCAGCGCGCGAAGTACTCCGCAGCCTCGAAGACCGCCGTCTGGGGCACGGAAACTGCCTCCATATACCCATCGTGATAAAGCTGGGACAGGATGGAGCCCATGCCGTGATACCGCAGGCCGCCGGCGTGGTTGGGCGCGGGGATGAAG
>JAFRUW010000247.1 GCA_017438675.1 Oscillospiraceae bacterium
ACAAAGAAGAGAGTCGGCAACGTAAAATAATCTAAGTTTATTCCAACCGTTCTTTATTCCTCTATGACGGGAGCCTGTCATTTGGCAGGCTCCCATCAAGGGACTTTTATACGCCTGATCTGTGTACGCTAATGCAGCGTACAGAGATGGAGCGTATAGATAAACAGCGAGGTCATATTAAATCTTTTTTATGACCGCAAGGAGACCCGCATGAAGGGAAAATGGTCATATATCATATTAATTCTTGTTTTTCTGGTCGGGTTGTCCCTGCTTTTATACCCCACGGTCAGCGACTGGTGGAATTCCTTCCATCAATCCCGCGCCATCATGAACTACACTCAGATGGTTGCCAATCTGGATGACGAGGAATACGACAGGATCCTGAATTCCGCCAGAGAGTATAACGCCAATGTTGCCCGGAACGGCATTAAATGGGCCCTCACCGATGAGGAACGGACTGTCTACGACGAAGAGCTGAATTTCGCGAAAAACGGCAATATGGGGTACATAACCATCCCGACAATCGAAGTTGAGATACCACTTTACCACGGTACCAGCGAGGTCGTTCTCCAGTCGAATATCGGCCATCTTGAGGGCACGTCCCTCCCCGTGGGCGGATATACCTCCCACTGCGTCCTGTCCGGTCACCGCGGCCTTCCTTCCGCGCGTCTGTTTACCGACCTTGACAAGATGGTCGTGGGCGACATGTTTATGCTGAATATCCTGGGCGAAACCCTTACCTACAGTGTTGATCAGATCAGGATCGTGGAGCCCACCGATCTCAGCGACCTGCAGTTGGTTGACGGCCAGGATCTATGCACGCTGGTCACCTGCACCCCCTACGGCGTCAATACCCACCGCCTTCTGGTGCGCGGGCACAGAATAGATAATCAGGAAGAAAAACAGACTGTACGTGTCGTTGCCGACGCGGTACAGATAGAAACAATGTATGTTGCTCCCGTCGTGGCAGTTCCCATGGTGCTGATAGTAATTGTCTGGCTGATAATCGACGACAGGATCAAGCGGAAATATTTGAGGTGATGATATGAAGAAAGTCATAACTTTAATACTTTGTCTTGTGCTGGTTCTGGGTACAATGGCGTCTGCGTTTGCCATAGATCCCCGTGATACGAGCGCGAAAACAAGCCTGACCGTATCCTTTGCGCCGGAGGACACCCCGGCAGAGGGAGTGGAGTTCAGACTGTACTATGTGGCAAATGTTGACGAATTCTGCAATATGACTGTTGCGGCGCCATTCAGCAGCTATCCCATCGACCTCAGTAAGCCCACCGCTGATACATACAGGGAGCTTGAGGCATTGATAACAGGCTATATCGCGGCGGACAACCTGAGCGCGAATTATACCGCTGTGACAGATGAGAACGGCGTTGTAACCTTTGCCGATATTCCCGCGGGTCTTTACTTCGTTGCGGGCGATAACTTTGAGGCAAACCGCAAAATCTATGAGCCTACAGGTTCCCTTGTCTGCCTGCCCAACCGCCTTGAGGACGAGAGCTGGCAGTATGACGTTACAGTGAATCCCAAGTTTGAGAGCCGCCCGGACAGCGAGCCTGTGGAGATCAGTGTTCTGAAGGTATGGGATGACAATAACAGTGACAAGAGACCTGAAAGCGTAACTGTCGTTCTTTACGAGAACGGTGACACATACGATACCGTAACACTCAGCAAGGACAATAACTGGCAGTATAAGTGGGAAGGACTCTACGCGAAGAGTCAGTGGAGCATCGCGGAAAAGGATATCCCCGACGGCTACACCGCAACATATGAGTCCCAGAATTACAGAGTGGTCATCACAAATACAAAGAAGACCACTCCGCCTCCCGGCCCCCCCGATATTCCCCAGACCGGTCTTCTTTGGTGGCCGGTGCCCATCCTTGCCGGAGCAGGCCTCCTGCTGTTCATCATCGGCTGGAGCAAGAATATGAAGACGAAGAGGAAGAATGGAAAAGCTTAAACGCAAAAAAAGAAACAGTATAATCTTCATGCTGACAGGGCTGCTGCTGATTGCGGCGGCCCTTGTTATTACGTGGCTTAACATGTGGGAACAGCGCTCCGCCGGCGTTTATTCCGACTATGCCCGGGATAAAGTGGTGAACGCCATAAACGACGAGAGGGAAAAGACCGATCCCGATGACGAGCCGCCCTATATCCGTAACCCCGATATGGAGATGCCTGTGGTGACTGTGGACGGGATGGATTACATCGGGGTACTGTCGGTGCCGGTCCTTGGACTTGAGCTGCCGATACTCAGCGAGTGGAGCTATCCGAATCTGAAGAAGACGCCCTGCCGCTTTTCCGGTTCGGCTTATCTCGATGATCTGATACTGCTGGGGCACAATTACACCACCCATTTCGGAAAGCTCAGGCGGCTGAAGCAGGGAGATATGCTGATATTTACCGACGCCGTGGGTAATAAATTCAATTATGAGGTGGTTGATCAGGAGATACTGGAGCCCACCATGATAAAGGATCTGAAGGCGGGGGACTGGGATCTCACGCTGTTCACCTGTACCTTGGGCGGCAGGACCCGCGTCACCGTAAGGTGCGACAGAATTGAAGATTAAACAAGGGGCTGCGGCAAAGCTTTCCCGCTTTGCGGCGGCCTTTTTTTCGCTTCACCAGGGGGATGACGGCTTCGTTGCCTCGCGGGAGCGTTTTCGTTCGGAAAAGTATAAAAATACTGTTGAAAGAATACTATAGGTGTGGTATAATTTTAATGAAATACTGTGTACCTAATATGAGAGCTGTTTATACGGATTTTGAGGGTATTATGAATTTTGCGGAGAAGAACGTAAAGGCGTACATAAATGCCGCCGTTCCGGACGGGGGTGTTATAAGTGCGGCCTTTTCCCGGCGGGCGGTTTTCAGTCGGCGTGCGTGTGAGTTCAAAGCGCATCGGAAGTAGAGCGGATTTATGCTCTGTCGGACGGTGCGCTTTTTTGTTTGACAGGGGAGCTTTCCGGTCATCAGATCGGCTCCCGCATTGATTATGAGGATAGACGTATCAATAAATGCAAGAAGAGAAAGGAGCAACACAATGAGAAGGAAAGGAACAAAAATCCTCAGCTTCCTGCTTGTGCTGGTGATGGCGTTCTCGCTGCTGCCTGTTTCCGCCCTGGCGGAGGGGGAGACGGGGACGGATGCCACAACGACGCAGCCGAGAAGCGGTTACATGTTTACGGAGTCACCAAGCGGCACTGTGTACATAGACCCTGAAACCCTTGAGTGGCATATCACCTGGACTACGAGTTTTGTGCCGTCAAGGGTAGACCTTGTCAAAACAGTGGACGGCGTCGACAGCGCGATCATGCTGGGCATTTCCGAGCCCGGCATGACGCAAAGCTATGACATCCAAGCGTACCACGGAAGCGGCAGCTATCGCCTCCGCGCCTACACGGGACAGGATGACAACTCCGTTTACAGCAGCAGCTTTACACTGGATATAAGCAATCTTCTGTTTTTGTCGTCGCCGATGGATAACGGCTATGACCCCGACACTCTGAAATGCCATATCGTCTGGACGACAAACTTTGTACCTGCGAGGATGGGGCTTGTCAAGATAGAGGGTGAAACCGAGAGAGAGACCACCCCGGGCATCACTGAGCCGGGTTTGACACAAAGCTATGACATTTTTGCGTACAATGGAAGCGGAGATTATTACCTGAAAGCTTACACCAGCAGGGATACCACCTGCAGGGACTGTGTCAGAAGCCAAGTCTTCCATGTGAACGATTCCGCCCTGCGCTTTACTGTTCAGCCGCAAGGCGGTACCTTCGAT
>JAFRUW010000248.1 GCA_017438675.1 Oscillospiraceae bacterium
CCGGGGGGTTTCCAAAGGGGGAACGCCTTTGGTTTGCTTTGCATACTTTCTCAAATAAGAAAGTATGTGCCCCGCGGCATGAGCGGTGCCGGATCGGATAATATGATTTGTCGGACAAAAAGCAATTATTATAAAATTATTATAATAAATAACGTGATACACACGCTTCGCAGAAGAAAAAACACACACGCGCACATATTTGTTGTTAATGCCGCCGAGGACAAAACGCGGCGTTGATATAAAGAAAACTCAATCCCCACTATATTATTTGGCACAAAAGCTAAAAAGGAGGAACGATATGCGAAAGAAAAAAGAATGTGTAGCGATGCTCCTTGCCGGCGGGCAGGGCAGCAGGCTCGGCGCCCTTACGAGGTTGATCGCCAAACCGGCAGTCGCCTTCGGAGGCAAGTACAGGATCATTGACTTCGGCCTCTCAAACTGCACCAACTCCAACATCGACACTGTGGGAGTCCTCACGCAGTATAAGCCGCAGATCCTCAACGCCTATCTGGGCAACGGCGCGGCGTGGGACCTTGACAGTGACCAGGGCGGCCTTCAGGTTCTCCAGCCGTACGCAACCGAGAGCGGCGGCAGATGGTACGACGGTACCGCTGACGCTATCTACCGCAACATCGATTACATCGACCGCTATAACCCCGAATACGTTGTGATCCTTTCCGGCGACCATATCTACAAGATGAATTACAACGATATGCTTCAGGTCCACAAGGAAAAGGACGCGGCTCTCACCGTATCCGTCATCGAGGTGCCTATGGAGGAGGCTCCCCGTTTCGGCATCATGACTGTGGACGATGAAATGCGCATTACCAAGTTCACAGAGAAGCCCAAGGAGCCGGATTCCAATCTGGCCAGCATGGGTATCTACATCTTCACATGGGATATCCTCCGGGCGGCTCTCATCCAGGATCACACCGACAGCGAGTCCGAGCACGACTTCGGCAAGAACATCATTCCCCTGCTTCTCAAGGAAGGCAGACGGCTGTATGCCTACAAGTTCCAGGGCTACTGGATGGACGTTGGAACCATCGAAAGCTACTACAACGCCCAGATGGCCCTCCTTGAGGATGAGCTTGAGCTTGACATCTTTGAGGAAAAGAACAGAGTGTTCTCCAACTCCAACATTTCACCCCCTCATTATCTGGGACCCAACGCCGTGGTTGACCGCAGCCTCCTGTGCAACGGCTGCAACATCTACGGCACCGTAAAGAATTCCATACTCAGCCCCGACGTCTTTGTTGAAGAGGGCGCTGTAGTTGAGGATTCCATCATCCTGCCCGGCGCGAAGATAGAGAAGAACGCCAGAGTTTTCAAGGCTATCGTTGGCGAGGAAACAGTCATCTGTGAAAACGCCTGCTTCTGCGGCGGCAACGAAAAGAACAAAATAGCAGTCATCGGAAACAATGACCGCTATGAAAGCGCTTAAGGAGGTGTTGACATGATTACTTCTATGGGTCTTATTATGACAAACTATTCCGACGGTTCCTTCGGTTCCCTGACTGAAGACCGCCCGGTGGCAACTCTCCCCTTTGGCGGCAGGTACAGACTTATCGACTTCCCCCTGTCGAACATGGTCAACTCCCGCATCAACACCGTGGGCATCATCACCCCCTACATGTACCGCTCCCTGATGGATCATGTGGGCGCAGGCAAGGAATGGATGCTGAACCGCAAGGTCGGCGGCATGTTCTTCCTCCCCGGCTCCATCTACGGCGTAAAGAATCAGAGCCACTCCAAGTTCCTGCTCAGGGACATCATCCTGAACAGGTCGTATCTGGAGCGCGCGGACCATGACGTTGTCGTCGTCTGCGGCTCGAACAAGATATTCAACATCGACTACAGAAAGGTCTGCGGTCACCATGAGGCCTCCGGCGCGGACATCACTCTCGTCTACAAGCCGGGCTACACCACCTGCGAAGGCCCCGAGCGTTATCTTGAGATATCCTCCACCGAGCGGGTCACAGGCTTCCTGAGCGAAGCCGACGATAAAGCGAACTGCTTCATGGACGCTTTCGTCATCAACCGCAGCCTGCTCCTCAAGTTCATGAACTGGTACGGCGCCCTTGATTACATGGATCTCACCGAGATCTTTGAGGACAACCTTGACAAGGTCAGGATCAACGCCTACTCCTTTGACGGCTATCTGGGCTCTGTCAACGGCCTTGCCAGCTACATGAGCTCCAATCTGGAGCTTCTTGATCCCGAAGTCCGCAACGAGCTGTTCCTGGGCTATCACAGGATCAAGACAAAGGTCTCCGATGCGGCTCCCGCAAAGTACATCACAGGCGCCAAGGTGGAAAACAGCCTTATCTCCACAGGCTGCACCGTAGGCGGAACTGTTGAAAACAGCATCCTGTTCCGCGGCGCGAAAGTCGCCCCGGGCGCGACGGTCAAAAACTGCATCGTAATGCAGAAGTGCACCATCGAGCAGGGCGCGGTTCTGGAAAACGTAATTCTTGACAAATACGCGACGATCAAAGCCGGCGTACGGCTGTCAGGCACTAAGGAACTTCCTATTTCTGTCGGAAAGAGGCAATCAATATGAAAAAGAAACCAAGAGTATTATTCGCGTCATTTGAGGCTGAGCCCTTCTTAAAGACCGGCGGCCTCGGCGACGTAGCGGGCAGTCTGCCCAAGGCTATCAAGGCACAGGGCTATGAGATCCGCCTTATCATGCCGAAATTCGGTACAATCCCCGAAAAGTACAAGTCCAGAATGAAGCACGTCTGCGATTTTACCCTGGATCTGGGCTGGAGACATCAGTATTGCGGCATTGAGACCCTGAAAACCCAGGGCGTGACATGCTATTTTGTGGACAATGAGTACTATTTCAACCGCGAGGGAACATACGGCTACCTTGATGACAGCGAGCGAATAGCGTTCTTCTCAAAGGCCATCATGGACTGCATCCCCCACCTGCCGGATTTCGATCCGGACATCGTCCACTGCAACGACTGGCACACCGCTCTCACTCCCGTGTATATGAGAAGCCATTACTGCCCGGAAGAGCTGAGAAACGTAAAGACTGTGTTCACCATCCACAACCTGAAGTTCCAGGGCATCTATTCCAAGTGGTGCATCGGCGATCTCCTGGGCTTCTCCGAGGATGAGGCCGGCTATCTGGGACTCCTTGAAGGGGACACCGTGAATTACATGCGCGGCGCTATCTGCATGGCCGACCGCATCACAACGGTCAGCCCCACCTACGCGGATGAGATCTGCGGCCAGTTCTACGGCGAGGGTCTGGGATACATCTTCCTCAACAGAAGAGATGTTCTGTCCGGAATACTTAACGGTATCGACAACAACCGCTACAACCCCGCGGAAGACGCGAACCTCTATGAGAAGTTCGATATGGATAATTTCATAGAGAGCAAGAAAAAGAACAAAGAGGCTTTCCAGGCGGAGCTGGGGCTGGAGGTCAACGGCGACAAGCCGCTGATGGTCATCATCTCCCGCCTTACGGAGCAGAAGGGCCTGGATCTGGTGCTCTGGATCCTGGGCGAGCTCATGAGTCAGGACGTTCAGCTTGCCGTCCTCGGTGTAGGCGACAAGAAGTACGAGGATTCCCTCCGTTCCATGGCAGGCTATCTGCCCAACAAGGTTTCCGTATCCCTCACATTCTCCGAGCCCCTGAGCCACAAGTTCTACGCGGCGGCGGATATGATCCTTGTCCCCTCCCTGTTTGAGCCCTGCGGCCTCACTCAGATGATCGCAATGCGCTACGGCACTCTCCCTGTTGTAAGAGAGACCGGCGGCCTGAAGGACAGCGTAAAGCCCTACAACAAGTACACCGGCGAGGGCAACGGCTTCGCATTTGCCAACTACAACGCCCATGAGCTGCTCTTCACCCTGAAGGACGCTATCAATCTGTATTACAACTCCCCGGTGGAGTGGAACAACCTGGTGAACAACGCCGTGGCCACCAACTTCTCCTGGGACGCATCCGCGGAGAAGTACTCAGACCTGTACAAGGGACTTTTAGGCTGAAAACCATAAAATCGAATCGATCCACATGGGCGGTATCTTTTCCGCCCATGCGGTTTGATTGAACCTGTAAAAAAGCGCTTTCCACCAAACTGAAGGAAGAAAAGAGAATCTTATGAGTATTCATCATAATTCCCATGATTTAATATATCGCTCACCTTTCGGGGCGGCGGAGATCGGAAGTGAAGTCAGCCTTTTTATTGAGGCTGACGGCATAAACAAATGCGACCTGCTGCTTTGGCCGGGGGACGGGGAAATGAGGCGGCTTGCGATGACGCCCTGCGAGGGCGGATTCCGGCTCACCCTCGATATGCCCGCCAAGCCCCAGCTTTTGTGGTATTGCTTCGCACTGGATGAGATTTATTACGGCAACACCGAGAGGGGTCTCGGCGGTGCGGGCAAGGTCTATGACCATATGCCCCCCTGCTATCAGATCACCGTTTATAAGCCCTCCGCAACGCCGGAGTGGTACAAAAACGCGGTGGTGTATCAGATTTTCCCCGACAGGTTCAACCGCGGCTCCGACTGGCTGGAGCGTCAGCAGGACGCGGTGAAGGCAAGGGGCAAAAACAGCGTGAAGCGCATGCTTCACGAGGAGTGGGACGACACTCCCTTCTATCCCAGGGACGATTCCGGCAATGTCACAAGGTGGACGTTTTTCGGCGGCACTCTTGAGGGCATACGGGAGAAGCTGGACTATCTTGCGGAGCTGGGCGTTACGGCAATATACTTAAACCCCATTTTCAAGGCGGCCAGCAACCACAAGTACGACACCTGCGATTATATGATGATCGACGAGGGCTTCGGCGACGAGGAGAGCTTCAGGCGCCTGGCAAAGGACGCGGAGGCAAAGGGTATCAGCCTGATCCTTGACGGCGTATTCAGCCACACCGGGGCCGACAGCGTATACTTTGACAAGTATCACAACTACTCAGGCGGCGCCTGCGAGGGCGAGACCTCAAAGTATTACTCATGGTACAGGTTCCGCAGCTTCCCCGACGACTACGAGTGCTGGTGGGGCGTTGCAGATCTCCCCAATGTGGAGGAAAACGACCCCTCCTACAGGGAATTCATCTGCCGCGGTGAGAACAGCGTCATAAGGAAATGGCTCCGCCTGGGGGCAAGAGGCTGGCGGCTGGACGTGGCCGATGAGCTTCCCGACAGCTTTATTAAAGATATCCGCCTTGCCATGGACGTTACAAAGCCCGACAGCGTCCTTCTGGGCGAGGTGTGGGAGGACGCCAGCAATAAGATAAGCTACGGCGAAAGAAGAGAGTATCTCTTCGGAGAAGAGCTTCATTCCACCATGAACTACCCCTTCCGGGCCGCAGCAATCGAGTATATTCTTGGTTCGCTCTCCGCCGAAGAGCTGGGCAGCATAATGATGAGCCTCAGGGAAAACTATCCCCGTGAGAACTTTTACGGGGCGCTGAACCTTATCGGCAGTCACGACAGGGCAAGGACCCTGACGGTTCTGGGGAACGCCCCCGGCGACCTCTCAAATGAGGACAAGGGCAGATTCCGCCTGAGCGGGGAAATGCGCAGTCTTGCTGTAAAGAGGATGAAGCTTTTAAGCCTGCTGCAGTTTACCGCCCC
>JAFRUW010000249.1 GCA_017438675.1 Oscillospiraceae bacterium
TAACGGGAAAATTGTCTATATCCCGTTTTCATACGGAGGGTTATCGAAGTGGTCATAACGGGGCTGATTCGAAATCAGTTTGGGGGCAACCCCACGTGGGTTCGAATCCCACACCCTCCGCCAGAAAAAAGCACGCGAGAGCGTGCTTTTTTCAACGAAATAAATCCACTGGCGTGGATTTGTGAAATGTGCTTCGCACATGAAATACGCCTTCGGCGTGTGAAATGTCTGCGGACGTGGGTGGATTTATTTCATTTCACTTTGCGGCAACGCCGCAAAATTTCACGTTTGCCGCAAGGCAAATATTTCACATCGAGCGCAAGGCGAGATATTTCACTATAATCCTTCGAAAGTTCGAATCTGACTATTAAAAACGCAAATCCGTCTTTTTCGCACCCGATTGCCACACAACGTCACTGTTTGCCCCTACTCTACGATGCGTAGGTAGCTTCTTTACCGTGAATGTGGTCGACTTGCACTGTAAGGAGGCGAAAGCGATGGACCGATACGTTACCGGAGACGTGATACGCAGGCTCCGGGAAAGCAAGAAAATGACGCAGGAGGAGCTGGCAAAAAAGCTGTACGTCAGCGGCAAAGCCGTAAGCAAGTGGGAAACGGGCAACGGTTATCCCGACATCAGCCTGATCGAGCCCCTGGCAAAGGCGCTGGACATTTCCGTCATCGAGCTCCTGTCAGGCAATCACATTCAGAACAGAAACAGATCGGCAAATATGGCAAAGTGCAGATTCTGCGTCTGCCCGGTATGCGGCAATGTGATCCAGACCGCCGGTGAGGCGCTTATCAGCTGCTGCGGCATAACCCTCCCGCCGCTGGAGGCTGAGACCGCCGACGAAAGCCATGAGATTAAAGCGGAGACCGTGGAGGACGAGTACTACGTTACGCTGGATCACCCGATGACGAAGGATCACTATATCTCTTTCCTGGCGGCGGTTTCCGACATGGGCGTCCAGTTTGTGAAGCTCTACCCTGAGGGGAACGCCGAAGCGCGGTTTAAAATCAATCGTATAAAGCACATTTACGCCTATTGCAACCGCCACGGACTCTATAAAGCAAAATGACACGCAAAAACCGGCTCGGTCAAACCGAGCCGGTTTCAATGTTTATATTGGAATCAGTCGAGCTCTGTTTCCCAATCGTAGTCGGGTTCAACAAAGCCCTTCCTGGCCTTTGCCTTTACGATAGCCTTTACAATGAGGCCGGAGAACAGGCTCAGGCCCATGATCAGCCAGCCGAATACGATGTTCGCCCAGAGGGAATAACCGTCGCCCGCGCCGTAGATACCGCCGCCGCGGAAGAGGGTGATAACATTCCAGACAAAGAGAGCGGAGAGGATGACCGGGGTGATGTACTTGATGGAGAGGTTGAACCACCATGCGGGCATCTTGAACTTCTCGGTGTTGAGGTTGATCTGCTCAAGGACCTTGGAGGTCTTGAAGCACCAGCCGACGATGATGACCTCAAAGATGCCGGTGAGGATAAGGGTGTAGCTGTTGACGAAGTTGTCGGTAATATCGAGACAGGCAAGGCCTGCGCCGGTGACGAATACAAGACCGAGAACAGCTTCCACCAGGCAGAGGATGGTGGTGGTCTTCTTCTTGTTCAGCTTGAACTTGTCGGAAATAGCTGTTGACGCACCTTCAACGATGGAGAACAGGGAGTCGATTGCGAGGGTGATCAGGCAGAAGTAGAATACATAAGCAAACGCCGCGTTGATCCAGGGTACACTTGTCAGACTTACTATTGCCTGGGGATAGATGATGAACGCGGTGCTGATGCCGGATGCGCTCATGTTGTCCAGCATGCCGACGCCTGCCATGGTTGTGAACATAACGATACCGGCAAGGAGGCTGATAAAGAAGTCCGCAAAGGCGATGACAACAGCGTCGATTGCGATGTTGGAATCCTTTTTAAGGAAGGAACCGTAGGCGAACATGATCGCCATTGCCACAGACAGAGAATAGAACACCTGACCGATGGCGTCCACCCACAGGGTGGAATCACCGAGGGCGGACCAGTCGGGGATGAACAGCTTTGCAAGACCTGCCATTGCGCCGGGCATTGTGAAGCCGCGGATCGCAAGGATGAGCATGCAGATGACGGGGAGGGATACGGTGTACTTGACGACCTTGCCCACACTGGATGTACCGTTTCTGATGCAGAGGTAGCAGGAGATCCAGGCGATCACAACACAGCCCAGAACAGGCCAGGAGATGGTGAAGAAGCCGGAAGTGGTGCCTGTGGTGTTGATGGTGGATATCCATAGGGAGCTTGCGCCCTCTGTGTTGCCGGTGAGGCCGGCGAACTTGTAGCTGAGGATGAACATGAGGATGACCCATGCAAATACTTCCGCATAGTAAATGGCAATTGCGATGCCGTTTGATACGGCAACCCAGCCGCCGAATTCACCCTTTTTGTTGACGGCCCGCATAGCGCCGGGAGCACCCTGACGGGTACGGCGACCGATTGCAATTTCCATCATTAAAAGAGGAATACCGATGCAAAGCATTGCAAGGATGTAGACGAACAGGAAAGCTCCGCCGCCGTGTTTAGCGGCGAGTCCCGGGAAACGCCATGCGTTGCCGAGACCGACAGCCGAGCCTACTGCCGCCAGAATGAAAGTACTTCGGGATGACCATTTGTCGCGCATAAAACACACCTCTATTAATAAAAAATTTAACAGGATTATACCATCATTCCCGGCAAAAAGCAACAATATTATTAATAAATTTTGAACAGGATCGGGAAAATGCAGGAACAGAGTCAGACATGACACCTGTTTCGCTGGACAGGGGAGAACCGTTAAGGTATAATACAAACAATATAGTATACGTTTTTAAACAATAACAGTACGGAGGTGTGGTATGCAGGAGATAAGATGCCCGAAATGCGGCGAGGTTTTTCAGGTGGACGAGTCCGGCTATGCGGCGATCGTGAAGCAGGTTCGCGACAGGGAATTCGAAAAGGAGCTGAGACAGCGGGAAACAATATACGACAGCGAGAAGGAAAGTGCGGTCCGCATTGCCGTTATGAAGGCCGAATCGGAAAAGGAAAAAACCATAGACGATCTGAGAAGAAAGCTTGCTGTTGCGGAGGCAAACAGCGCCGCGAAGATAGCTGAGATAAGGTCGGCGAACGAGAAAAAGCTTGCGGAACGGGATAACAGGATATTAAGCCTTACCGGTCAGATCGAGCTTGACAAGGCAAACTCCGATA
>JAFRUW010000250.1 GCA_017438675.1 Oscillospiraceae bacterium
CGGTCCATGGCCTCGGTGTGGTAGGCGTAATCGTGCTTCGGTCCCGTGGGATGGAGCTTTAAATAGCTCTCCTTGTGATATGTCTCCTGGAACAGGATGTATGTGCCGATGCCGGCCTCCTTGAGCTTACGGTAATTCTCCACCGTGGTGGCGGCGATATTCACGTTTACTCTGCGGATGGCGCCGTTCTTGTGCTTTATGGAGTAGATGGTCTTGATGCTCTCAAGTATGTACTCGATGGGGTTCATCGTCGGGTGCTCGCCGGCCTCGATGGCAAGGCGCTTGTGGCCCATGTCCTGCAGGGCGATGACCTCGCGCTTTATCTCCTCCTGAGTGAGCTTTTTCCTTGTTATGTGCTTGTTCTGACCGTGATAGGGGCAGTATACACAGCCGTTCACGCAGTAATTGGACAGGTAAAGGGGCGCGAACATGACGATCCTGTTGCCGTAAAAGTCCTTCTTTATCTGCTCCGCCAGGGCGTACATTTTCTGAATGCGCTCCTCGTCCTCACAGGCCAAGAGGACGGAGGCTTCACGGTGGGTAAGGCCCTTCAGGTTCTTTGCCTTTTCGAGAAGGCTGTCGATGAGCTCCAGATCGTCCTTGTGCTCGTCGGCGTATTTAAGTGTAGCGACTATCTCGTCGTGGTCGATGAATTCTTCCGCTTTCTTTGATTTCGGATCGTACATGATATTAGTCCTTTCTGATAAACCTGATGATAATTGTATTATAAACATTTTTTGATTCAGCGAATCAAAAAATACAATAATCTGCCGTTTCCGATCTGCAGTTTACTTGCCGTAGGTCGTTTTAGCCGTTACGCCCTCGAGCCGTCCGATCTTGCCGGACATGGCGCTTATCACGTTCTGGGGCGCGTCCACGGCGATGGTTATGATGCTGATGCCCTTCTGCCGGTAGGGTATGCCCACCCTGCCGATGATGAAGTCTGCGTATTCGTGGAGGATGGCGTTCAGGGTTTCCACCCGGTCGGGATCCTCAACGATTATGGCGATGACCGCCACCCGTGTTTCCATATTCTTCCCCCTTATCTTATACATTTTAAAAAACACTCTCGATACTGGAATCTGATCAAAATGTCATACCGAATTCCGAGCAGATTTTTCGTCAGACGAGGCAGCTGATGCAGAGGAATACTTTGTGTATTTCCTGTATCAGATAACGAAGTATGGCGGAAAATATGCCGGAATGAATATGGCAGTTTGGTCAGATTCCAGTATCAAAACAAAAACCGCGCCACGAAAGGCGCGATCATACAGTGGTCAGATGTAAAGGATCGTGTCTTCCGCGTCAAAACGTATTTTCCGCGTCAGGATCTGTTTTGCGTTATGAGGATCGCCCCGGTCTCCCGAAGTGGGCTGCGCGCACAAGCGGTGGAGCGGGATGATCAGCCGTTGTCCCTGTATTGTACACGGTTTCCCGCGGTTTTGCAAGAGGAAAGTTTGGAATTCGCGGGATTATTTCACATTCGCCGTTTACTTTATATTGACAGGCGGATTATAATTATAACAAAACACGACATTATATTACAGGGAGATTCGTATGAACAGGGACCTTACGGTAGGTGAGCCGCGGAAGGTGCTTTGGAGCTTCTGCCTGCCGCTGTTCGGCAGCATTATATTCCAGCAGCTTTACAATATCGCCGACAGCCTTGTGGCCGGCAAGTTCATAGGGGAAAACGCCCTTGCGGCGGTGGGAAACAGCTATGAGATAACGCTGATCTTCATAGCCTTTGCCGTGGGCTGCAATATCGGCTGCTCCGTCATCGTGTCCCGTTATTTCGGCGCCAGGGACTATGTCAGCATGAGGTCGGCCGTATCCACCTCCATGATCTCTGCCGCGGCGGTGTGCTTTTTGCTCATGCTCGTCGGCATAATCGGCTGCGGGAGGCTGCTCCGCATGATCGACACCCCGGCGGAGCTCTTCCGTGATTCGAAGCTGTATCTGGACATCTACGTCTGGGGACTGCCCTTCGTGTTTTTCTACAACATCTCCACCGGTATCTTTTCCGCGCTGGGGGATTCCAGGACGCCGTTTCTGTTCCTTGCCGCCTCGTCCCTGTCCAATATCGCCCTTGACGTTGTTTTCGTCACCGTATTTAAAATGGGCGTGGCAGGCGTGGCATGGGCCACGTTTATCTGTCAGGGCGTGAGCTGCGCCCTTGCCATGACAGTCATCGCAAGGCGGCTTAAAGAATTCAGATCCGCCGGGAAATACCCTGTGTTTTCAAAACCCATTTTCTGGCAGTTCGCCGTTATCGCCGTACCCAGCACCATGCAGCAGAGCTTTGTCTCCGTTGGGAACATCATAGTTCAGAGGGTAATAAACGGCTTCGGCGCCGGGGTCATGGCGGGCTACGCCGCCGGTGTGAAGCTCAACAATCTGGTGATAACATCCTTCGTCACCGTGGGCAACGGCATT
This sequence comes from Oscillospiraceae bacterium, assembly GCA_017438675.1. Classification (GTDB taxonomy): domain Bacteria; phylum Bacillota; class Clostridia; order Oscillospirales; family Oscillospiraceae; genus SIG495. The sequence goes on from JAFRUW010000250.1 coordinate 2,437, forward strand.
TCAAATTATACCTCACAGAATATCGGCGCCGGGAAGTATTCCCGGATCGACGAGGGCTTCCGGGCCGGGGTCAGGATGATGTGGACCCTGGGTATACCCTTTATCCTTCTGTACTTCTTAGGCGGGAAATTCCTGTTAAACCTGTTCATGGACGATCCCACCAAAACCGCCATGGAGACGGGAATCATCTATCTGCGCATACTCGCGCCCTTCTATGTGGTCATATCCTCAAAGCACGTTGCCGACGGCATACTGAGGGGCGGCGGCCTTATGAAGGAGTTCATGGTCTCCACCTTCGCAAGCCTGTTCATACGCGTTCTGGGCGCGGTGTTCCTGTCCCGCACGTCTCTCGGTTCCACCGGAATCTGGCTGGCGTGGCCCATCGGCTGGATCGCTGCGGCGGCCTGCGCCATATACTTCTACAAACACCACAGGTGGGAAAAGCCGGCGGAGGATGAGGTAATATAGCATTTTTCCGGGCATATAATGTATACTCAGCATAGGGAGGAGAGAACATTATGTCAGGTGCGGAACGGGAAAAAAGAATAATACGCACCGGGGTTATCGGAATACTTGCGAACATCCTGCTTGCGGCATTTAAGCTGCTGTTCGGCATACTGTCCCGCTCCATTGCCATCACTCTGGACGCCGTCAACAACGCAAGCGACGTGCTGTCCTCCGCCGTGACGGTGGTGGGGACGAAGATCGCCGGCAGGCCCGCCGACAGGGAGCACCCTATGGGCCACGGCAGAGTGGAGTACATAAGCGCCCAGATCGTGTCTGCCGTGATCCTGTATGCAGGCATCGCGGCTCTGAGCGAGGCCGTGAGGAAGGCGATAAGCCCGGTAACGCCGGATTATTCGACGCTGACCGTCGTAATGCTGGTGATCGCAACAGCAGTAAAGCTGGCGCTGGGGTTTTACGCAAAGGAAACCGGCAAAAAGCTGAATTCCGACTCCCTTGTGAACTCCGGCAGGGACGCCCTTCTTGACGCGGTGATCTCCGCCACCACACTTATTTCCGCGGTGATATTCAAGGTGTGGGGCCTCAGCCTTGAGGCGTGGCTGGGCATACTTATCTCCCTTGTCATCATCAAGGCCGGCATCGACATGTTCCGGGACACCGCCAGCAAGCTCACCGGGGAGCGCATCGACAGCGAGCTCTCCAAATCCATAAAAGAGACGATATGCGCCTCGGAAGGAGTTTTCGGCGCCTATGACCTGCTCTTAAACGGCTACGGCCCCGACAGGTGGATAGGTTCCGTCAACATCGAGGTGCCGGACACCTGGAGCGCCGACATGATCGACCAGACCTGCCGCAGCATTACGGAGAAGGTGGCCTCCGAATACGGGGTGATCCTGTCCTCCGTGGGGATATATTCCCGCAACGAGGGGAATCATCTTGCGGCGGATATACGCAGGGCTGTCACCGAAGGGGCCATGAAGGTGGACCACGTCCTTGAGATACACGGCTTTATCTGCGACCCGGAAGCGAAAACCATGGGCTTCCACGTGGTCACGGATTTCAGATCAGACAGCGGGGAGATTTTACGGGAGCTTTACGGTATGACAAAAGCGCTGTACCCCGATTATGAGGCAGAAATACACATTGATTCGGATTATTCCGACTGACACTGAGGTGAACACAAATGACACTGAGAGACCTTGAACCGGGTCGTTCCGCCATAATCGACACCGTGGGCGGAGAAGGAGCACTGCGCCAGCATTTTCTTGATATGGGCGTCATTCCCGGCGCCCGGGTGACGCTCATAAAGTACGCCCCACTGGGCGACCCTATGGAGCTTATGATCCACGGCTATGAGCTGACCCTCAGGCTTGCGGACGCGGAAAAGATAGGAATACATCACGCCCCGCAGGAGAAAACAGGTGAGGCCGTGCGGGAAAGGGGCAAAAAGTCCCTCCACCCCGGTCTCGGCGAGGGGGGCAAATACCACCCCAAGGGCAGCGGCGATCCCCTCCCGGAGGGGACGCTTCTCACCTTCGCCCTGGTGGGCAACCAGTACTCGGGCAAGACAACCCTGTTCAATCAGCTCACCGGCGCGAATCAGCATGTGGGCAACTTCCCCGGCGTCACCGTGGACAGGAAGGACGGTCAGATCAGGGGCTGCCCCGGCACCCTCGTCACAGATCTTCCCGGCATCTACTCCATGTCGCCCTACTCCAGCGAGGAGCTTGTATCCCGCAATTTTGTACTCAATGACAAGCCCAGGGCAATCATCAACATCGTGGACGCCAACAATATCGAGAGGAACCTGTATCTCACCATGCAGCTCCTTGAGATGAACGTGCCCATGGTGGTGGCCCTCAACATGATGGACGAGGTCACGGCAAACGGGGGCAGTGTGGATATAAACAGGATGGAGGAAATGCTGGGCGTCCCCGTTGTCGCCATTTCCGCCGCCAAAAACTCCGGCGTGAAGGAGCTTATCGACCACGCCCTTCATATTGCGAAGTATCAGGAAAGACCTCTAAGGCAGGATTTCTGCGACGAAAACCATTACGGCGGCGCGGTTCACCGCTGCCTCCACGGCATATCCCATCTTATCGAGGATCACGCAAAGGCGGCGGATATCCCCATCCGCTTTGCGGCGAGCAAGATCATCGAGGGAGACCCCATAATCACAAAACAGCTCGGCCTTGACGAGAACGAGACGGACATGATGGAGCATATCATCATCCAGATGGAGAAGGAGCGGGGTCTTGACAGGAGCGCCGCAATTGCGGACATGCGGTTCAATTTCATCGAAAACGTGTGCGGCGCAACGGTCCATAAGCCCCGGGAGAGCCGTGAGCACAAACGGAGCGAACGCATTGACCGCATACTTACCGGCAAATACACCGCCATCCCCGCCTTTATCGCCATTATGGGGCTTGTGTTCTGGCTGACCTTCAATGTCATCGGATCATTCTTCCAGGGACTTCTGGAGACGGGTATCACCAACCTGTCGGCTATGGTTGACCGGGCCCTCACCGCGGCAAATGTGAACGATGCCCTTCACAGCCTTGTGACAGAAGGCATTTTCGCCGGCGTGGGAAGCGTCCTCAGCTTCCTCCCAATAATCGTGACGCTGTTCTTCTTCCTGTCAATGCTGGAGGACAGCGGCTACATAGCCCGCGTGGCATTCGTAATGGACAAGCTTCTCAGAAAGCTGGGCCTTTCCGGAAGAAGCATCGTGCCCATGCTCATAGGCTTCGGCTGCACCGTTCCGGCGGTTATGGCGACGCGCACACTGCCCAGTGAGCGGGACAGGAAGGTCACCATCCTCCTTACGCCCTTTATGAGCTGTTCCGCCAAGGTGCCGATCTATGCCTTCTTTGTAAACGCCTTCTTCCCCGGCAGGGGCGGACTTATAATGACCGGCCTCTACGTTCTGGGGATCCTCCTCAGTATCGGCGCGGCGCTTCTCTACAAGGGGACGCTGTTCAAGGGCGAGCCCGTGCCCTTCGTCATGGAGCTTCCAAATTACCGCCTGCCGGGAGCCAAAAACGTGGTGCGCCTCCTGTGGGACAAGGCGAAGGATTTTCTGCAGAGGGCCTTTTCCGTTATCCTGATCGCCACCATCGTAATCTGGTTCCTCCAGCGGTTCGACCTGAGATTCAACATGGTCACCGACTCTCACGACAGCATCCTTGCCCTGATTTCCGGCTGGCTGACGCCAATTATGCGTCCGGTGGGGCTGGGGGACTGGCGCATCTGCACCTCCCTGATCTCCGGTTTCATGGCCAAGGAAAGCGTAGTCTCCACAATGGAGCTGCTTTTTGCGGGCGGGGTAAAGACGGCGCTCACGTCCCTGTCGGCAGCCTGCCTGCTGGTCTTCTCCCTGATCTACACCCCCTGCGTCGCCGCTGTCGCCTCCATAAAGCGTGAGATGGGCGGCAAATGGGCAATAGGCGTTGTGGTATGGCAGTGCGTTTTAGCATGGGTGGTCACCGCGATTGTCCACCTGATCGGACTGCTTATATAGGAGGACGGTATGAATACAGCAGATTTAGTCATTATTATATGTGTCGCCGGCCTTGTCGCCGCCGCCGTGATCACTCTCCTGCGGCGCAAACGCAAAGGCACATCCTGCTGCGGGAACTGCAGCGGGTGCGGAATGAGCTGCGACAAAAGGGAACAGACGGAAAAATGACAATAAACCCTTGCCTGATTATAATTCGGCAAGGGTTTATACGTTTTTCAGCGGTGTTTTTCCGTTTCTTTTAAGAACCGCTCCACCTCGATATTGAAGGCTTCCGGGGTTTTCGCGGCTATAAAGTGGTCGCCGGGGAGGATTTTCAGGGTGCTGTTTGGGATGTTTTTCGCAATGAGACGTGTGTGGCGGCGGGCGATCATGTCGTGTGAGCCGCAGATCACAAGGACGGGCATCCTGAGGGATTTGAGCTCATCGGGATCGATGCGGGGTTCCTTCACCATGAGGCGGAAAAGCGCCTTGTTTTTCGCGGCTTTTTCGGAAAACGGCGCGCAGACAGAGTACTTTATGTACATGGCCAGGATCATCGCCGCCGTTTTGAAGGTGAGGCCGAAGAAGTTCAGATTCGCCCCGTTAAGAACCAGCCGGTCAACCATGGAGGGGTATTTCAGGGCGAAGAGCAGGGCGATATTGCCGCCGTCGGAGAAGCCGAGAATGTCGGCCCTCGGAATGCTGTGCGCGCTCATAAAGTCCCGAAGGTCGTCGGCGAAGGTGTAAAGGGAAAAGGGCGCGGTACCCATGGGGGATTTGCCGTGGCCCCGGGTGTCGACGGCGATGACACGGCGCTCCTCGGCAAACCAGGTGATCTGAGCCCCGAAATACTCGTGGCTTTCACCGTTGCCGTGAAGGAGGATCAGGGGCCTGCCCGTGCCGAGCTCCTCATAATTTAAGTTTATTTCCATTTATTATCACCCCGTTTTTTACACAATTATATACCGGAAACGGATATTTTTCAAGGTTGGAAGAATAATAAGCGTGATACTTTAAACAGGAGGAATCAGCTTGAATTATATGGACTTCGTGAAAGGCGTGGGCATAGGCATGGTCACCGGCGCCGTTGTGGGCATTTCCATGATGCCGAGAAAGAAAAACGCCAGAACCACGGCGGGAAAGCTCGTAAAAACGGCGGGACGCATCCTCACCGATGTGCAGGAGACTTTCAATATGTAAAGCGTGTCGGTTTTGACAACACGCAAAAACGCATTGCATTACGCAGTGCGTTTTTTGTTTTGAATTGCCGTGGTGTAATAAGGATCAAAAAATAAAAATATCTATTTCCACAGGTGGCAATCTGTGCTATAATAAAATTCTACCTGTGTGCGAACATGGGAAAACCGCGATTGAAACGAGAGGTGAGAACAGAGTGCCGGAGTTGGTAGCGCCGGGAAACAGCCCGGAAATGGTTGCGGCGGCGGTTCAGAACGGAGCCGACGCGGTTTATATGGGTTTCGGCGTTCTGGGAGCCTCAAAGTCAAAGCCCGGCATGTCGGCGGCGGATTTTGAGAAATCGGCGGAATACTGCCGCATCCGGGGCGTGAACGTCTACGGGATGATGAACATATTTGCCGTTGACAGCGAATTTGACAAGCTGTATGAGTCGGCAATGTATTATAACCGCATGGGGGCGAACGCCATCATTGCCCAGGACCCGGGAGTTATCAGGTTCATCCACCAGATACTCCCCGATATGCCTGTTTTCGGCGGCGAAAACATGGGGGTAAACGACATGCAGAGCCTTAAGCTCGCTTCCGCCATGGGACTGAAGCGCATCACCCTGCCCACCGAGCTTACCGAGAAAGAGATCGCCCGCCTTGCATGGGACAACTCGGCGGAGCTTGAGGTCACGGTCCACGGCCCATTGTGCATGGCGTACCCCGGCGGGTGCCATGTGAACGCCCTGTTCAGCGATAAGCGGAGCAGGATCTGCGACAGGTGCGGGGAGCTTTGCAGGACGGAGCTCAAAAGCGAGGGCCGGTCTGAGAAGTACCCCCTCAGACTCAGGGACGTATGCCTTATCGAAAGGCTCGGCGACCTTGCGGCGGCGGGAGTTTCCGCCTTCAGGATCGCGGGCTACAGCAGGGAACCTGAATATGTGGCAATGGTGACGGGGATCTATTCCCGTGCCATCCGTGACGGTGAGGATCCCACCTTTGAGGAGATGACCGTCCTCCAGAAGGCCTACAGCCACGCGGGGTTCACCCAGGGTATATTTTCCGCGGAAAACGGCGTCCTTCCCGAGATGCAGGGAGGAAGGGACGGAGTGGGGACAAAAGCAAATCCCAGGTATTTTGCCGCCCTGAGACGCTATTATATAAACAACGAATACCAGCGCGTGCCCCTTAAATTCGCGGCGAAGGTGAAGCCTCACCGGCCCATCCGGATCGCCGCCATGGACGACAGGAAAAACGTGGCCGCCGCCCAGGGGGACATACCCACAACGGCATACCACACCGCCATGACGCCCACCACCCTCCAGACCCAGCTCTTCAAGCTGGGCGGGACGCCGTACTACTGCGACGGGGTGCGGAGCATTATCGAGCCGGGGCTCACGGTGTCAAAGGACTGCGTGACGAAAATGGTCCGCTCCATGACGGATGAGATCACAAAGAAGCGGAAGGCCCACGTTCCCCACGGGGAGCGGCAGTACCCCGGCACGTCCAGGGTGCCGAATTCGGACGCGCCGCCGATCCTGACCGTGGAGGTAAGGTCGGCCTCCCAGCTGGCGGAGCTGAAGGATGCGCCCCTTCCCGGGGTGATCTATATCCCTGCGGCGGAGATACTTAAAAACAGGCAGATCATCGAGCCCCTCATGAGGGACCCGAATGTGGAGATAGTTGCCGCCCTGCCCGGACTGTTAAAGGACAGGGAGCGGCAGAATATGGAAAACAGGCTTGCCAAGCTCCGCATGATGGGCGTGAACCACGTCCTTGCCGAAAGCATGAGCCAGATAGTCTGGGCGAAGGAACTGGGCTTCCGGGTGAGGGGCGGATTCGGACTCAACGCCTACAATTCACGGACGCTGGCCGTTCTCAGGTACTTCAGCCTTGAGTCGGCGGCTGTGCCCTTTGAGCTGCGCTTTTCCCAGATCGACGCCATGTCAAAGGAGCTTCCGGTGGAGATTCTGGGCTACGGCAGACTTCCCGTTTTGACAACTGCCCCGGGTCTTCTCAAGGGCAGGGGGGACGCAGCGCCGCCGTCAATAAGCGACAGGAGCGGCTTCAACTACCCCGTGTACTGCGACGGCAGCGGCGGCAGCACCGTATTCAGCTCCAGGAAGCTGTTTTTAGCCGACAGAGCCGCGGATTATTCAAAGATAGGCGTCTGGGGAGTGAGGCTGGTCTTCACCACCGAAAACTCACTGGAATGCGCTGCAATAATGAAACGCTATACGGGCAGGGGGGATTACAGACCCCAGGCCATAACAAGAGGGCTTTATTATCCCGAGGGGGAACCTGCGGGGGATATTCTGTAAGTAAAAGATCAAGAGGTCGGAATGGATATTATTTTAGCTTCAAAATCACCGAGACGGAGAGAGCTCCTTACAATGCTGGGGCTCGATTTCACCGTGATCCCCGCGGTGGGGGACGAGAGAACGGACCCCGAAGCCGAGCCGGGGGAAATGGTCATGTCCCTTGCCCTCGGAAAGGCGGAGGAAGTGGCGTCATCAAACCCGGAGTGCCTTGTCATCGGGGCGGATACCCTTGTTTTTCTCGACGGGAAGCCTTTGGGGAAGCCGTCGGACGAGGCTGAGGCGCTTGAAATGCTGAGGTCCCTGTCCGGCAGGACACATCAGGTGTACACCGGCATCGCCGTCATATATAAGGACAGGACGATAGCTGATTTTGAAAAAACCGACGTGGAGTTCAGGGAGCTTTCCGACAGCGAGATACTGAGGTATATCGGGACCGGGGAGCCTATGGACAAGGCCGGGGCTTACGGCATACAGGGCCGGGGCTCGGTGTTTATTCCCGGCATCAGGGGAGATTATTTTAACGTAATGGGACTTCCGCTGTGCAGACTCTGGTCCGTCCTGCGGGAGATTGAAGGTGTGTAACGTGAAAGGTTATTTAAACAAAAGGGTAATAGTGATCGTGCTCATAGCCCTGTTTATTGCCGTTATGTCGGCTGTGACCGTGGCCCTCAGCGATACTGCCAGCGGCAGGCTGGCGGGCATTGTCAATTCCGCAACTGCGCCGGTGAAGCGCGGCATGTCCTCCATGGTGGATTCCCTTGAGGGGCTGTACGGCTACCTCTACAAATACGACAGGCTTGAGGCGGAAAACGCGGAGCTCAGGGACCGCATCGCGGAGCTTGAGGAACAGACCAGGGAGTACGACGCCATAAACGAGGAGAACGAACAGCTCCGCACGCTTCTGGATTTCGGCAAGCGGAACGAATCCTTTGAGTTTGAAGAGGTCAGCGTCCTCACGTGGAGCGCCTCCAACTACAACTCCGGCTTTACCATAAACAAGGGTTCAAATGCAGGACTGGAGCTGAACGACTGCATCGTTACAAGCACCGGGTACCTCATCGGCAGGGTGACGGAGCTCAACAAGACCACCGCCGTAGTCACCACCATCATCGACCCCGGCACCAACATCGGCGCCGAGATATACGAGGTGAACGAGCTTGCGGTGGCGGAGGGGGATTACCGCCTGATGCAGGAGGGTAAGCTGAAGCTCACATATCTTGAAGAAGGCACCCAGATCATCGAGGGGCACACCATCGTCACCTCCGGCAGAAGCGGCATGTACCCCAAGGGGCTTGTGATCGGCACCGTGGAAAGGGTCATAAAGGACTCCGAAGGACTTGAGGATTCCGCCACGGTTGCTCCGAAGGCGGATCTCGAGAAGCTTTCAAAAGTGTACGCCATAACCGATTTCGGTCAGAATTCGTAAGAAACAGGACATTTTTTCGAACAAACGAGAGGCTTTTATCATGGACAGAACAGCGGTCCGCAAAATAATCAAATACGCGGCATACGGGCTTCTGGTCTTTCTCGCCTATGTGCTGCAGACCACGGTGTTTACCCGGCTGAAGATCTTCGGCACGATGCCTGTCCTTCTCCCCGTTGCGGCGGCGGTCATCGCCGTCTTCGAGGGCGGCGAGGCAGGGGCGGCCTACGGACTTGCCTGCGGCATATTGTGCGACCTGGCCTTCAATCAGGCCACGGTTGCCATGACAATGGTGCTGACCGTGGTGGGCGCGGCCGTAGGCATACTCAGCGACAGGCTTTTGGAAAAGGGCATAATCACCTGCCTGATGTGCAGCCTCGGCGCCCTCGTTATCACCGCGGGGGTTCAGATGTTCGGCCTTGTGGTATTCAGGCACGCGGGGCTTTTGCGCCTTGTCCTCACCGCGATAATACAGACAGTGTATTCGCTGATTTTTGTTGCACCCATCTATTATCTGTGCCGGGCGATCCGCAGGATCCCGGAATAAGCGAAACCAGGGAGAACCGATGAACAGACTGAGCTATAACAAATGGAGAATAATAATACTGGGTATTGTGCTTGCCGTTATTATGGTGGTGTACGCCGCCGCCATGTACAACGTGCAGGTCATTGCCCACGCCAATGCCGCAGACACGGGAACCACCTCCACCCGCTATTCCAACGTCACCGCCAGCCGCGGCAAGATCCTTGACAGGAACGGTGTGGAGCTGGTGACCAGCCGGGCAAGGTACTCCGTCACCGTTGACCGCCTGACCGTTCTGGCCCAGGATAAGCCCAACGACGTGATCCAGGGCCTTATTACCGCGGCAATGTCCACCGGGACACAGTATAACGACACCTTCCCCGTCACATCCAGCGGCCCCTTCGAGTACCGGGCGAATATGACCGAGAACGACCGGGATAAGCTGGATACCTATTTTGAGTATTTCGGTCTGGAGAAGGACATTTCCGCCTCCGACCTCATCGTATGGATGCGCGGCCATTACGGCATCGACACCATGACGAACATAAACGACGCGAGACTTATTATCGGCGTGAGATATGAGCTTGAGAGCAGGGTTATAACAAACGGCGCCGAATACGTCTTCGCAGACGACGTAAACCTGGACTTCATCACCCGCATCCGGGAGAACAATTACCCCGGCGTTTCCGTGGTGACAAAGTGGGACAGGGAGTACAAAACCGACTATGCCGCCCACATTCTGGGCTATGTGGGCCTTATGAATGCCGAGGAGTACGAGACCTACAAGGAGCTGGACTATCCCATGGACGCCTCCGTGGGCAAGGAGGGCGTGGAAAAGGCCTTCGAGGAGTACCTGCGGGGCGTTGACGGCGTGAAGGCCACGGTGACCGATTCAAACGGCAATGTCGTGGACGAGTACATGGAGAAGGAGCCCCAGGCAGGCGGAAACGTGTTTCTGAGCATCGACTATTACATGCAGAAAACCGCTGAGGACGCGCTGGCGGAGACCATCAGCAGTCTGAACGCCGAGAGGAGCCAGACTGACGAAAAGGCCGACGGCGGCGCCGTGGTGGTAAAGGACGTAAACTCCGGTGAAACGCTGGCCTGCGCCTCATACCCCACATACGATCTGGCCACCATGCAGTCCCGTTACACGGAGCTTGTGAACGATCCGTCCATGCCCCTCTTCAACCGCGCCACCCAGGGAACATACAATCCCGGCTCCACCTTCAAGATGGTCACGGCCTTCGCCGGTCTCAAGGCGGGGTATATCGACAGGTACACCACAATATACGACAACGGCATCTACACCCATTACAGGGGCTATCAGCCCAAGTGCTGGGTTTATCCCTCAAACCACGGGTATATCGACGTTGTGGGCGCCCTGCAGAAGTCCTGCAACTACTTTTTCTACTGGCTCAGCGACAATATGGGCGTTGACAGGATCACCGAGCAGGCGGAGAATTTCGGCTTCGGCAAAAAGACGGGAATCGAGATAACCGAGTCCACCGGCACGGTATACAGCGTTGATTACAAGGAGAGAGTCATCGGTGAGCCCTGGTACGCGGCGGACACACTTATTACAGCCATCGGCCAGAGGGACCTCCTTACCCCTGTCCAGCTTGTAAACTACATTTCCTCCATCGCCAACAACGGCACGCTGTACCGCATGACCCTTTTCAACAAGGTCATGAACGAGGACTTTACAAAGACCCTTGTTGTCCGCCAGCCGGAGGTGCTTAAAACAATAGAAGGGAACGAGGGCTATCTGTCCATCCTGAGAGAGGGAATGGAGGCCGTCGTATCAAGCGGTACGGCGGAAAGCATCCTCAGCGAATACCCCGTAAAGGTCGCCGCCAAAACCGGTACAGTCGAGTCCGACGGCAGAGGCATTGACAACGGCATCTTCGTCTGCTACGCCCCCGCCGACGACCCGCAGATCGCCATATCCGTGGTCGTGGAACACGGCGGCCACGGTTCGTCCATCATCTCCGTTGCCAAGGCCCTTCTCGACTACTATTTCAATACGGATCATTCCACCGCCCTGCCGGTTGAAAACACCATGCAGGGGCGCGGGGCGGAGATCACCCTCCCGAATGAGACGGATGATGAAGATTACGACGATTACGATGACTACGACGACTATGACGACTACAGCGAGGACGATGAATGACTGATTGAAAATTTTTTGGAAAATAGATAATTTTTTTCTTGCAAAACCTTTGAAATTTGGTTATAATAATTAGTATGGGCAATATCGTTATCGGAGGACTGTTCTGCGGTAACGTGTGCGTTTCGAAACGCATGTGCATCATTGTTTCCGTGAGGAGGTATCAGGTTGGGGACTGTGATTTCCGTAACATCCGGCAAGGGAGGTACGGGCAAAACCACCGTCAGCGGCGGTATCGGCTCTTCTCTCGCGTCTCTGGGTCACAGGACTCTGTGCATAGACTGCGATATGGGGATGAGGAACCTGGATCTTGTTCTGGGAATCTCCGATGTATCCCTTATGAGCTTTGAGGATGTTCTTTCCGAAAGGGTCAGCCTGGATGCCGGGGCGGTCCGCCATCCGGATATCGAAAATCTCTTTTTCCTTACGGCGCCCTCCGCTATTCCGTCGGATCATATAGACAGCGGCAAAATGAAGGCGTTCCTCGAAAAAGTGAGAGAGGATTTCGAGTACTGCATCATTGACGGTCCCGCGGGGATCGGCAGCGGCTTCAGGCTCGCCTGCGAAAACGCGGATATGGCGATAATCGTGGCAAACGGCGACGGGATGAGTCTCCGCAACGGGCAGAGAACCACCACGGAGCTTATTAAGCTGGGCGTAACCAATGTGCGCCTTGTCCTGAACAGGGTCCGCAGGCGGTTCATGCACCAGATACGCGCAAACGCGGATGATATGATCGATACGGTGGGCGCTCAGCTTCTGGGCGTGATACCGGAATCACGGGCGATAATGAAGGCCGGATGCACCGAGACCCCTATTGTGCTTGTGGAAGAAAAGAATGCCAAAGAGCCGTTTCTCCGGATAGCGAGGAGGATCACCGGAGAGAGAGTGCTCCTTGACAGGATGTTCAGATAAAAAGAGGCTAAAAAAACAGAAAAGAAAGGGAAGGAAAGCTATGAATATTGCGCTTATGGCACACGACAGAAAAAAAGAACTTATGGTGCAGTTTTGTATCGCGTACTGCGGTATCCTGTCCGGGCACAATCTATGTGCGACACAGACCACAGGCAAACTGGTTGCGGAAGCTACAGGCTTACCGATAACGCTTTATCTTCCCTGCAGGCAGGGTGGCGACCAGCAGATAGGCGCCCGCATAACCTACAACGAGCTCGATATGATCCTGTTCTTCGCCGATCCCGCACTGGGTCAGGAGGGGTACAATGAGGTCATGAAGCTCTGCCGCCTCTGCGATATGCACAACGTGCCCATTGCCACAAACCTCGCCACTGCCGAGATGCTTGTCCTCGGTCTTAAGGAGGGCTATCTCGATTGGAGAGATATTGTAAGAGAGCAGAAGAAGCAGTAAACTTAAATCGGCTTGAAGCGGACAGGCGATCAATGATCGCCCCTACAACGTATCATTTTAATCTTTATTTCAAAACTGCAAAAATGGCAGGTGCGGTAAAGTAATTGAGCATCTGCACCAAAACAACAGAGCAGAAGCGTTCAGCGCAGGTTGGAAGAACAGACTGTTAAGGTTTAGGGATACCGCACAGGCGTAAATGTACTATCTGTTTCACGAGCGGACGAAATCTTTGTTTCCACCGGGGAGAATCCAAAGGGGGAACGCCTTTGGTCGTCCTTTGCATCCTTTCCCACGAACGGGAAAGGATGTGCCTCGCGGCATGAGCGATTAAAAGATTATGATATAGTTTTTTACCGATAGGCCTCCCTTTTTAAAAGGGAGACTTTTTGTGAGAAAAACAATTCGTGCCCAAAAGGGCATTAACGAAAGGATAAATCAGATGGAAAAGGTCAAACCGCGCACTTTATCGGGGTTTATGGAGCTGCTTCCGGCACGCCAGACCCAGATGGAGCGCATTATGGAAATACTGCGCCGTACATATTCCCTGTACGGCTTTACGCCCCTTGACACACCGGTCATCGAGTCTGCCGAGGTGCTTCTTGCCAAGGGCGGCGGAGAAACGGAAAAGCAGATCTACCGCTTCACCAAGGGCGACAGCGATCTTGCCCTCCGTTTCGATCTCACCGTGCCTCTGGCGAAGTACATCGCCCAGAATTACGGTCAGCTGGTCTTCCCCTTCCGCAGATACCAGATCGGCAAGGTCTACCGCGGCGAGAGGGCCCAGAGGGGCCGCTTCAGGGAGTTCTATCAGGCTGATATCGACATCATCGGCGACGGTGAGCTGGATATTATAAACGAGGCCGAGATCCCCAGCATCATTTACAAGACCTTCAACGCCCTGGGCCTTAAGCGGTTCGTGATCCGCGTCAACAACCGGAAGGTGCTGAACGGACTCTTTGAGGTTCTCGGACTGAAGGACAAGGCCACGGACGTGATGCACATAATCGACAAGCTGGACAAGATAGGGAAAGACAAGGTCCTGGCCTGCCTCACCGATGATCTGGGCGTTCCCGGGGAAACAGGTGAAAAGCTTATGACCGTTCTGGAGAGCAATGACCCCATAGCGGCTCTTGAACCCTACGTGGGTGTGAGCGGGGTCTTTGACGAGGGACTGGATGAGCTCAAAACAGTTGCAGGGCACCTTGAGGGCTTCGGCATCCCGGCGGAGAACTTCAAAATCGACCTGACCATCGCAAGGGGCCTTGACTACTACACCGGCACGGTGTACGAGACCACCATGCTTGACCATCCCGAGATCGGCTCCGTCTGCTCCGGCGGACGGTACGACGATCTGGCGGAGTACTATACGGACAAAAAGCTCCCGGGCGTGGGCATTTCCATAGGTCTCACAAGGCTGTTCTTCGTCCTTGAGGATCAGGGCTACCTGAACGACGAGCTGCTTTCCGCTCCCGCCGATGCGCTTATCCTCCCCATGACTGACGATATGGCTCAGGCGGTGGAGCTTGCCACATACCTGAGAGACAGGGGCATAAGGACCCAGCTCCACTGCGAGAAGAAAAAGTTCAAGGCAAAGATGAATTACGCCAACAAGCTTAAGATACCCTTTGTCATCTTCATCGGCGAGGACGAGATAGCGGGGCACAAGGCAAGCGTCAAGAACATGACCACCGGCGAACAGCAGCTTCTCACTTATGAAGAGGCGGCGGCGGTCATCGGGACAGGAATCGGCGCGCTTAACAGCGGTACGGTAATAAACGACAGATAATAGAGGTTTACAGATATGGATACAATGAACGGATTCAAGCGCTCCTGCTACTGCGGTGAGCCGAGACTTACAGACGTGGGCAAGGAGATTTCGGTATGCGGCTGGGTACAGCGCAGCCGTGACCTGGGCAGCCTGATTTTCACCGACCTGAGAGACAGGACCGGCATCATTCAGCTTGCTTTTGACGACACGGTCTCCGATGAGATATTTAAAAAGGCCGGCACCCTGAGGGCGGAATTTGTCGTCGCCGCGAAGGGCATCCTGAGGGAGCGTTCCTCCAAGAATTTCGATATCCCCACAGGCGAGGTGGAGCTCGATGTCAAGGAGCTCCGCATCCTTGCGAAGGCTGAGACTCCGCCCTTTGAGATCGTGGAGAACAGCGACGTCAACGATATGCTCCGCCTGAAGTACAGGTATCTGGACCTTCGCCGTCCAGACATGCAGAGGACAATTGCCATGCGTCACAGGGTTGCGAAGATCGCAAGGGACTATTTCGACGAGAACGGCTTCTATGAGATAGAGACCCCCATGCTCACAAAGAGCACACCCGAGGGCGCAAGAGACTATCTGGTGCCCAGCCGCGTGAGACCCGGCACCTTCTACGCCCTGCCCCAGTCCCCCCAGCAGTACAAGCAGCTTCTCATGCTCTCCGGCTTCGACCGCTACATGCAGATCGTCCGCTGCTTCAGGGACGAGGATCTTCGTGCCGACCGTCAGCCCGAGTTTACACAGATCGACCTTGAGATGTCATTTGTGGATATCGACGATGTCATTTCCGTAAACGAGGGATTTATAAAGAGAGTTTTCAAGGATGTCCTGAATGTGGACGTTGAGACCCCCTTCCTCCGTATGCCCTGGCGTGAGGCAATGGACCGCTTCGGCTCCGACAAGCCTGATCTCCGTTTCGGCATCGAGCTGAAGGATATAAACGACATCGTAAAGGACTGCGGTTTCAAGGTGTTCAGCGGCCCTGCCTCCTCCGGCGGTTCCGTAAGGCTTATCTGCGTCCCCGGCGGCGCGGAAAAGTTCCCCCGGAAGCAGATCGACCAGCTTGTGGAATTTGTCAAGACCTACGGCGCAAAGGGACTCGCCTGGACAAGGCTGGGTGAGAACACCACATCCTCCTACGCCAAGTTCCTCACAGAAGAGGAAAACGCCGCCATCCTTGAGCGGGCGGAAGCCAAGCCCGGCGACCTGGTGCTCATCGTTGCCGACGGAAAGGACAGCGTGGTGTTCGCCTCCCTGGGCGCTCTCCGCTGCGAGATCGCAAAGCGTCTGGGCCTCACACGGAAGGACGATTACAAGTTCCTGTGGGTGACGGAATTCCCCATGTTCGAGTTCTCCGAAGAGGAAAACCGCTACGTGGCAATGCATCATCCCTTTACCGCCCCCATGGACGAGGATAAGGACAAGCTGGAGAGCGACAAGGCTTCCTGCCGCGCGAAGGCTTATGATATCGTGCTGAACGGCACAGAGCTGGGCGGCGGTTCCATCAGGATCAATACCCCCGAGATGCAGGAATCCATGTTCCGCGCACTGGGCTTCACCGACGAGGACGCAAACGCCCGGTTCAGCCATCTGATAAACGCTTTCCGTTACGGCGCGCCTCCCCACGGCGGCATGGCATACGGTCTTGACCGTCTGGTGATGCTCATGACCGGCGCCGATTCCATCAGGGACGTAATTGCCTTCCCCAAGGTGCAGAATGCCAGCGAGCCCATGACCGGCTGCCCCGACGTGGTAGACGAAAAGCAGCTTGAGGAGCTGAGCATCGCCCTTGTGAAAAAGGAACAGTAACAAAACAAGGTAACAAAAACCCGCCGAAAGGCGGGTTTTTTGAGCGGATTTGAGACGGATTTCTTATCAATCGCTTGTGCGGTATTTTGCCGTGTCAGGTTTCACCTTTGTAGGGGCGGGCCTCCGCGCCCGCCCGCTTTTCATAACGTTGTTTAATTCCCCGAATTAAAAATACCGTCATTTTTCATTTGTTCCTCCGCTCATGCCGCGGGGCACATCCTTTCCCGTTCGTGGGAAAGGATGCAAAGCACACCAAAGGCGTTCCCCCTTTGGAAACCCCCGGCAGAAACAAATCGTTCGTCCGGTTATGAACTATGTATTACGAATACGCCGGTGCGGTATCCCAGAACCTTAATAGTCTCTGCGACTAACGTACGCTGAACGCTCCTGCTCTGTTGTTTTTATGCGGTGTCTCGCGGGCGGATGTGGGCATCCGCCCCTACGTGTTGGATCGCAGATTATCCTTCTATTGTCCGTGCGGCGGTTATCCGAATCGGCACCGTCGGCAGGCGGGCAGAATGGCCCGCCCATACATGATTGATCTGATACTCAGCGCGGCAATACGCACCGCACAACGCCGGCAAAAAACCATTGACAAGAACGTCAAAAAATGATAACCTAACTTGAAGGAAATATTACGGTAAAGGATACTGAAATGGGATTTAATGTGATTTCACCCGAGAATGTAATAAGAAAAACCGATCTTGACGCTATCGGTATCATTGACGTTCATAAATATACTGTTTTTCCCGGTTTCGCAGATGTACACGTTCATTTGCGGGAGCCGGGTTTTTTTTATAAGGAGACCGTAAAAACCGGCACCATGGCGGCGGCAAGGGGAGGCTACACCCACGTCCTCACCATGGCGAACCTGAACCCCGTCCCCGACTGCTTCGATACACTTAAACCCCAGCTTGACATCATAGAGCGGGACGCGGTGATAAACGTCACCCCCTTCGGCGCAATAACCGTGGGCGAGAAGGGTGAAACACTGGCCGACCTTCGGGAAATGGCGCCCTATACTGCGGGGTTTTCCGATGACGGCAGGGGCGTCCAGGACAGGGAGATGATGCGCCGGGCTATGACCGAGGCGAAGAGGCTTGGGAAGGTCATCTCCGCCCACTGCGAGGACAACAGCCTTCTTCACGGCGGCTGCATCCACGAGGGGAAATACGCCGCGGAGCACGGCTTTACCGGCATATCCTCAGCAAGCGAATGGGCGCAGATCGCCCGTGACGTGGAGCTGGCTTATGAAACGGGCTGCAAATACCACGTCTGCCACGTTTCCACAAAGGAGAGCGTGGAGATAATCCGCAAGGCGAAGGCCGTGGGCGTTGACGTCACCTGTGAGACGGCGCCCCACTATCTTGTGCTCTGCGACAGCGATCTTCAGGATCTGGGCAGATTCAAGATGAACCCGCCTCTGCGTGACGCAAGAGACAGGGAAGCCCTTATCGAAGGCGTCGTCGACGGCACAATCGACATGATAGCCACGGATCACGCCCCCCATTCCGCCCAGGAGAAATCAAAAGGACTGAAGGGCAGCCTCATGGGTGTTGTGGGGCTGGAGACGGCGTTTCCCGTCCTTTACACGGAGCTTGTGAAAAAGGGCGTCATCAGCCTGGAAAAGCTGGTGCGGCTCCTTACAGTAAACCCCCGGAAGCGGTTCGGGCTGCCCCTTGATGAAGGGCTCAGCGTCTGGGATCTGGATGCGGAGTACGACATCGACCCCGGGGAGTTTCTCACCATGGGCAGGGCGACGCCGTTTGAGGGACGGCGCGTTTTCGGGCGCTGCGTCATGACGGTCCTTGACGGTAAGATCGTTTACAGAGACGGGAGGTATGTATGAAAAAAGAACGGACATTCGGGATAGTAAAAAATACCGCCCTGACCCGGGACGTGTTTGAAATGGTGCTGACGGGGGACAGCGGTGAGATCACCCGGCCCGGTCAGTTTGTGAATATAAGCCTGCCGGAGCTTTATCTGAGGAGGCCCATATCCGTCTGCGACTGGACGGAGAACACCCTCACCTTAGTGTATAAGGTGGTGGGGAAGGGCACCGATCTGATGAGCAGGATGGAGCCGGGGGAAAAGCTCGGTATTCTCACCGGCCTCGGCAACGGCTACAAGTGGGAAGATACGGAAAAGCCTCTCCTTATCGGCGGCGGCGTGGGTGTGCCGCCCCTCTACGGTCTGGCAAAAAGGCTCACAGACGCCGGGAAGGACGTAACCGTCATCCTCGGTTTCAATACGGCGGGCGAGGTCTTTTACAAGGACGAGTTTGAAAAGCTGGGAGCCGGGGTCATCGTCACCACGGTTGACGGCAGCATGGGGATAAAGGGCTTTGCCGCAGCTCCTATGGCTGATATTGAGTACGATCATTACTTCTGCTGCGGCCCCATGCCGATGCTGAAAGCGGTGTGGAGCGCGGCGAAATCCCCCGGTCAGCTCAGCTTCGAGGAACGCATGGGCTGCGGCTTCGGCGCATGCATGGGCTGCACCGTAAAGACGAAAAACGGAAACAAGCGTATATGCAAGGATGGGCCTGTTTTAGACAGTGAGGAAATATTGTGGTAAACCACAATATTTATAGATTTAAAGCGTGTTTCTCGCCGCTTTGCGGCAACCGAAACACATGCTGATAATCCCCCATGTGCGGGGAGATATTACTGGACTTTTTGTGCGTTGAGCACATGGAGGATTAATATGGTGAATACAAAGGTTACACTCAGCGGGATGACCCTTGACAATCCCGTGATACCTGCCAGCGGAACCTTCGGCTTCGGCTACGAGTTTGCCGACTGGTACGATATAAACTGCCTGGGCTCCATATCCATAAAGGGCACCACAAAGGACCCGCGCTTCGGCAATCCCACTCCGAGAATTGCGGAGACGGCTTCCGGTATGCTGAACGCCGTGGGGCTCCAGAATCCCGGCGTGGAGGCGGTTATAAATACGGAGCTTCCGAAGCTTGCGGAGGTCTATAAAAAGCCCGTAGTGGCAAACGTCAGCGGGTTTGCAATCGAGGACTACGCATACACCTGCGAGAGGCTGAACGATCAGCCACAGGTGGGGATCTTTGAAGTGAACATCTCCTGCCCCAATGTCCACGGCGGGGGAATGAGCTTCGGCACCGACCCGAAGCTTGCGGCGGAGGTGACGAGGGCTGTCAAAAAGGTGACAACGAAGCCGGTTTACATAAAACTCTCACCCAACGTGACGGACATCGGGGAGATCGCCGCCGCCTGTGAGGACGCGGGTGCTGACGGGGTGAGCCTTATAAACACCCTCATGGGGATGAGGATTGACCTGAAGACGAGGAAGCCCGTTCTCGCAAACAAAACCGGCGGACTGTCCGGCCCGGCCATTCTTCCGGTGGCGCTCAGCATGGTGTACAAGGTTTACGACAGGGTGAAGATACCCATAATCGGCATGGGAGGCATAAGCTCGGCCGAGGATGTTATAGAGATGATGCTTGCCGGGGCAGCGGCGGTGGAAGTGGGAGCTGCGAATCTCGTGGACCCCATGGCCTGCAAAAGGATAATCGACGGTCTCCCGGCATCAATGGAGAAATACGGAATAGATAATCTGACTGATATTATAGGAGGAGCGCACTGATGGGTAAGGACGTAATAATCGCATGTGATTTCAGCAGCAAGGAACAGGTAATGAGTTTTCTGGACAGGTTCGGGGACGTAAAGCCCTTTATCAAGATCGGCATGGAGCTTTATTTTGCCGAAGGGCCGGACATTGTCCGGGAGCTGAAGGCAAGGGGGCACAAAATTTTCCTGGATCTCAAGTGCCACGACATACCCAACACGGTAAAAAAGACCATGAGCGTTTTAAGCCGTCTGGATGTGGACATCACGAACCTCCACGCCTCCGGCGGGTCCGCCATGATGAAGGCGGCGCTGGAGGGACTCACAAGGCCCGACGGCACAAGGCCGCTTCTTATCGCGGTGACCCAGCTCACCTCCACAAGTCAGGAGGTAATGAACGAGGAACTGAAGATCGCCGGCGACATAAACGACGTGATCTCAAGCTACGCATTGAACGCGAAAGACTCCGGCGTTGACGGCGTTGTGTGCTCACCCCTTGAGGCGGGCAAGATCCACGACGTCTGCGGAAGCGGATTCCTGACCGTCACCCCCGGCGTGAGATTCGACGACGCCTCCAAGGGGGATCAGTCAAGGATCGCCACTCCGGCGAGGGCGAAGGAGCTGGGTTCGGACTACATCGTGGTTGGCAGACCCATCACCGCCGCCGAAGACCCGGTTGCGGCGTATGAGCGGTGCGTGAGAGAGTTTGTCGATTGAATGGCAAATTGAGGTATTTTTTAATTTGTGGAATTAAAAAATGAGGTTTGAAAAGCCTCCTTTACACAAGGGGGCCTTTGGAAGGTTAATACTGCTTACAGGAGGAACATAACATGGAAAGAATCATTGCAAAAGACCTGCTCAGTATCGGTGCGGTATTCTTCCGCCCGGACGAGCCCTTCACATGGGCAAGCGGAATAAAGAGCCCGGTTTACTGCGACAACCGCCTCACACTGACAGCGCCGATGGTGCGCAATGACGTGGAGATGGCGCTGGCCCACACCATTCGTACTAAATTCCCGGAGACAGAGGTCATTATGGGCACCGCCACCGCAGGTATCGCCCACGCCGCCATCACTGCGGACATTTTGGGGCTCCCCATGGGGTACGTCCGCTCCGGCAGCAAGGATCACGGCAGGCAGAACCAGATCGAGGGCAGGCTTGAGCCGGGTCAGAAGGTGGTCATCGTGGAGGATCTGATCTCCACCGGCGGCAGCGTTATTAAGACGGCCGAGGCTCTGAGGGAAGCCGGGGCGGAGGTCCTGGGAATCGTCAGCATTTTCACCTACGGCATGCAGAAGGGCCTTGACAGGCTCAAGGAGGCCGGACTTGTTAATTACAGCCTTACGAACTTCGACTGCATCGCACAGGTGGCGGCGGAGACCGGCTATATCAAGGACAGCGACATTGCCCGCCTCATCGCTTTCAGGAACAACCCCTCGGATGAGAGCTGGATCGGGGGCGCGAAATGAAGCACCTCTTAGATATTCTCGACCTGTCCACACAGGAGCTTGATGAACTCATCAAAACGGCCAACGACATCATCTTAAATCCCGCGAAGTACAGCGAAAAATGCCGGGGCAAAAAGCTTGCCACCCTGTTTTTCGAGCCGTCAACAAGGACCCGTCTCAGCTTTGAGGCGGCCATGTACGAGCTGGGGGGCAATGTGCTGGGCTTTTCCGAGGCCAACAGCTCCTCCGCGGCCAAGGGTGAGAGCGTGGCCGATACGGCAAAGACCGTGTCCTGCTACGCGGACATTATCGCCATGCGCCACCCCAAAGAGGGCGCACCGAGAGTGGCGGCGGCAAGCGGCAGCGTCCCTGTGATAAACGCCGGCGACGGCGGTCACAATCACCCCACACAGACCCTGGCGGACATGCTGACCATCCAGAGGGAGAAGGGGGGCTTTTCCGGCCTGACGGTGGGCTTCTGCGGCGACCTGAAATTCGGCAGGACGGTCCATTCCCTGCTTATGGCCCTGTCAAGATACGAAAACAACAGGATGATCCTCATCTCTCCCGACGAGCTCCGCATCCCCGGCTACGTGAGATATGACATCCTTGAGAAGAACAACGTGGAATACGCGGAGTCGGAGAGCCTTGAAGAGGTTATGCCCCAGCTTGATATACTTTACATGACGAGAGTTCAGAGGGAGCGGTTCTTCAACGAGGAGGACTACCTCCGCTTAAAGGACAGCTATATCCTCACCACCGAAAAACTCAAAACAGCAAAGAGCGATCTCGCCATCATGCACCCGCTGCCCAGAGTCAACGAGATACGCGTCTCGGTGGA
>JAFRUW010000251.1 GCA_017438675.1 Oscillospiraceae bacterium
AGCCGTTGTCCTTTGGTCGCCTCTTTCCCCCATTTCTGGCGAAACAGAAATGGGGTGCCCCGCGGCATGAGCGAGAGTAGATTATAATTCAACAGACATTAAAACAAAAAACATATAAAAACATGTCGCTCTCTCTTAATCAACCGAAAAATTGAGTTCGTCGAGGGTGAGTTCAAAGGCCGGGACGCAGTTTTTCATAAAATAGTCCACTTCCGGCATTTTGTATTCCTTCAGCTTTTCCCTTGTCTGTTCTGCGGCGAGCCTGAATTCACCGTTTCCCGCCTTCAGCTCCTCAAGGCACTTTATGTATGCCGACAGCTTGTCGGCCGCCTTGACTATCCGCTCTGTTTCCGGATCGATATCGCACAGTATGGGGCGGTAGGAATCCTGAAGCTCCCGGGGGAGGGAGGAAAGGAGTTTTTCCGACGCCAGCCGTTCCATATCCTTATATGCGTTCATTATCTCCTTGTTATGATATTTTACGGGAGTGGGCATGTCCCCGGTGATGATTTCGGAGGCATCGTGAAACAGCGCGGCCGAGGCACAGCGGTCGGGGTCTGCGGCGCCGCCGTATATCTCACGGTTTATGGCTGCCAGAGCGTGGGCGAGAACGGCCACCATGTGGGAATGCTCCTGAACATTTTCGGTATAGCTGTTGCGCATCAGTGCCCAGCGGTTTATATTCTTCATTCTTGATATGAGCGCGTAAAAGCTGTACATGCTTTCACCTCCGTGAGGTCTGTTATACATAGAATAATACCATCTAAGAGTGATGTTGTAAAGTGCGGCGGTCTGATTTTGGCGTTTGCTATTGAACTGAGCGGTCGGATGGTGTATAATTACGGCTATAAAAAGAAAAATGAAAGGAAAGGCTTAAACTATGGGAAGAATGGATAAGGAGAACTATTATCTCGATATCGCCGAAACCGTATGCCAGCGATCCACATGCTTAAGGCGGAAGTACGGCGCCATAATAGTTCACAACGATGAGATCATTTCCACCGGCTACAACGGCGCTCCCAGAGGAAGGCTCAACTGCGTCGATATGGGCGAATGCCTCAGGGACAAGCTGGGCATACCCAGCGGCGAGCGCTATGAGCTCTGCCGCAGCGTCCACGCCGAGGCAAACGCCATCATTTCCGCCGCCCGCAGGGACTGCATCGGCTCCACCCTTTATCTGTCCGGCCGTGATGCCAAGACAGGGGAGTACATACCAGACACCACCTCCTGCGCCATGTGCCGCAGGCTCATTATCAACGCCGGCATCAAGCGCGTAATCGCCAGGATCGGCGAGAAGAAGTACACCGTAACAGAGGTCAGGGACTGGATATTCAACGACGACTCCCTGAATATTCAGGCATGAAACAGCCCCCTTTGCGCAAGGGGGCCAATAATAATTTGAAATAATAAATCACCCCGGTCTGATGACCGGGGTGAAACATTTAGCAGGCTTCGCAGAATTTCGTCGCGTTAGCGGCGAAAAAGGTTAAATCCATTTTTCCCGGGAGCATGTATCACGGGAAAAATATAGGAAAGCCGCAAACGTGCAAATTGAATTATCATTATTCAAAAATTCCAATCAATTCAATTTGTGCGATGCAGCGGCGCTAAAACTATTAATAGAAATCGCAAGATTTCTTTTAATAGTAATCACCCCGGTCGGATGACCGGGGTGAAACTGTTTTGATTTTACGCCTTACTCTGTGATGTAGGGCAGGAGAGCGATCTGACGAGCTCTCTTGATAGCGTCGGTAAGCTGACGCTGATGCATTGCGCAGGTACCGGTTGTCCTGCGGGGCAGGATCTTGCTGCGCTCGGACATGTAACGGCGAAGCTTCACGGTGTCCTTATAGTCGATGTGCTGAGTCTTGTCAACACAGAACTGACAAACTTTTCTGCGCTTACGCATACGAGCCTTAAGGCTGTCTTCTCTGTTAGTCAAAGTAAGTTCCTCCTTTTTTAGATTTATCGAATTCAAGATTGGTTAGAAGGGCAGATCGCCGTCGTCATCGTCCAGCTCTGCGAAGTCGGAGCCGGAAACCGGAGTGTTGTATGCCGGATACTGGGGCTCGGGCTCGTAGGCCGGGGGAGCGTAGTTATAGGGCTGCTGGCCGTACTGGCTCTGCCCGGACTGCTGGGAACGGTCGCGCTTCGCCTCGGCGAAGTATACATTGTCAGCAACGACCTCAGCGCTTCTGCGCTTGCCGCCGTTGTTGTCAGTCCAGTCGCGGATCTGCAGTCTGCCGCTTACAGCAACAAGCTGACCCTTTGTGAAGTACTTGCCGACGAATTCGGCGGTGCTTCTCCACGCCACGATGTCGATAAAATCTGTCTGCCTTTCGTTGGTCCCGCGCTGACCGTAATCACGCTCTACAGCAAGTGAAAACGACGCCACGGGGAGACCCGCCTGAGTGTGCCGGATCTCGGGATCACGGGTGAGACGACCCATCAATACGATATGGTTAAGCATTGATGACCTCCTTATTCACCGATAACGGTGATCAGGGAACGCA
>JAFRUW010000252.1 GCA_017438675.1 Oscillospiraceae bacterium
CGGTGAGATTCACCGCGGGTTTTCTCATATAAATTTGTTATTTCTTGAAGAATGACAGGCCGAAGGTCTCCGGGCCGCAGTGGCAGGAGATTGTGCAGCCAGCTGTGGTCTCTATTATTTCGGCGAATGGCGCCGTACGGGCTATCTCCGCCATCACCAGGTCTATAAGCTCCTGTGAGATCGCCGTGTGGACGAAAAAGATCCTTGAGTAGTCTATATCCTCTCGACCAGAGAGCTTTTCCTTAATGTAGTCCACGGCACATTTCTCGTAGCTGCCACGGTACTTTTTGCCCACCACCATTTTCCCGTCCTTGAGCTCTATGCAGGGCTTGAGCCGCAACAGGTTTGCGCCCAGAGCCGCGACGGGGGAGCAGCGGCCGCCCTTTACTATGTAGTCCAGAGCGCCCAGCAGGAAGCTGGCGTCCACCTTGTCGGTCAGGGCGTTGAGGCGTTCGGCTATCTCCTGGGGGCTGTATTCGCCCGACTCGGCCATTTGTACGGCCTCGCAGACAAGCAACCCCTGTCCCGTAGTGAGATTTCTGGAATCCACAACGAAGACCTTTCCTGGAAACTCCGCCGCCGCCACCTTAGCGTTCTGGTGGCAGCAGGAAAACTCAGCTCCGATATTTATATGTACGACGGCGTCACATTCCTTTAGAAGCTCCGTAAACACCCAGTCGTAGTCCGCCACGTTATTGGCTGTGGTTGAGCATAACTCACCGCCTGCGGCCACATGGGCAAAAATATCGGCGGGGGTGATATCGATGCCATCCCGGTATGTGTCCTCACCCATGTTTGTGTAAAGCGTCACCAGGGTGACGTTGTGGGCCTTTAGGTAATCCCGGTTCAGGTCACAGGTGCTGTCGGAAGAAACACGGATTTTCATTTAATACTCCTGTATCAGCGTACACAAACGCGCCGCCGAAGCGGCGCGTTTTTCAGTAGCTCAGATAATGTCGCTCATGTCGTACATGCCGGGCTCTTTTATGCCCGCCATGTACTTGGCGGCTCTGACGGCGCCCTGGGCGAAGACTTCACGAGAGTATGCGGTATGCTTGAGCTCGATGACCTCGTCGGGGCCGGCGAAGATTACTGAGTGCTCGCCCACGATGGTGCCGCCTCTTATTGAGGAGATACCGATCTCGTCGGCGCCTCGCTGCTGCCTTACGCTGTGTCGGTCATATACGAACTCACCGGCGCCTCTGGCCTCCTTAACGGCTTCCGCCAGCATTATGGCGGTGCCGCTGGGTGCGTCTATCTTCGTTCTGTGGTGCTGCTCGATTATCTCAACGTCAAAGTTTTTCCCCAGCACGGGAACGGCCTTTTTGATGAGCTCTGTGAGCAGATTTATTCCCACGGACATGTTGAAGGAGCGGAAAATCGGCACGCTCTTGGAGGCGGCCCTGATATCCGCCAGCTGCTCCTCGGAATAACCGGTAGTGCAGAGGACAAGGGGAATATGCTTTGTGACGCAGAACTCAAGAATGGACTTGAGGGCGGAGGGATTGGAGAAATCCACCACTGCGTCAGCTACTGTATCGACCTCGGGGAAGGAGGCGAAAACGGGGTAAGCGTCCAGTTTGACGGCGTAGACGTCAACACCGGCGGCAATGGTCACGTCGTCGCTCTCACCGCATATACGGGAGATCATCCGGCCCATTCTGCCGTTGCAGCCGGAAAGAATTATGTTAGTCATAAAGTGATCCTCACAGAAGACCCACGTTGCGGAGAGACTGCTTCAGCTTCTCAACGTTCTGGGGCTCCATCTCGCACAGGGGGAGGCGAAGCTCGCCCACGTCGTAGCCCAGGATGTTCATGGCGGTCTTGATCGGGATGGGGTTGACCTCGATGAAGAGCTTGCCGATGAGGTCAAAGTACTTAAGCTGCAGCTCACGGCCGGTGATGAAGTCGCCGTTTAAGCACGCGGTGGTCATCTTCACCATGTCCTCGGGGATGATGTTGGCGGCCACGCTTATTACTCCCTTGGCGCCGATGGACATCATGGGGACGACCTCGTTGTCGTTGCCGCTCCAGATATTCAGCTCGTCGCCGCAGGCTGCGATGGTGCGGGAGATGAGGTCAAAGTTGCCGGAGGCCTCCTTGACACCGTTGATGTTGGGGTGCTTGGAGAGCTCGGTGTAGGTGTCGACGGTAAAGGAGACGCCGGTCCTGCCCGGTACGTTGTAAAGAACGATGGGGATGTTCACTCTGTCGGCCACGTAGGTGAAGTGGCGGACAAGGCCCTTCTGGGTGGCCTTGTTGTAGTAGGGGGTGACAAGGAGCAGAGCGTCCGCGCCGGACTTCTCGGCGTGCTCGGAGAGCATCATGGCGGCCATGGTGTCGTTGCTGCCGGCGCCGGCGATGACCTTGACGCGGTGGTTTACGTGCTTTACGGTGAAATCGACGGCCTCGATATGCTCCTCAAGAGTCTGGGTGGAGCTCTCGCCGGTGGTGCCGCAGATGGTGATGGCGGCGGTGCCGGCGGCTATCTGCTGGTCGATGAGCTGGGCAAGCTTCGGAAAATCAATACCGCCGTCCTTGAAGGGGGTGATGATAGCGACGGAGGAACCGGTGAATATAGGAGTTTTCATTTTTTATCTGTCCTTTCGTATTTCAGTTTTTGGCGTCTATATAACCGTCGGCGCACAGGAGCTCAGCGAGCAGCACACCGCCTCCGGCGGCGCCTCTTAGCGTATTGTGGCTCAGGGTGACGAACTTGTAATCATACTGGGTGTCGGGGCGCAGGCGGCCGATGGAAACGGCCATGCCGCCCTCCAGCTCACGCTCAGAGCGGGTCTGGGGCCTGTCGGGCTCCGTGAAGTAGTGGAGGAACTGCTTGGGGGCGGAGGGGAGGTTGAGCTCCTGGGCCCGGCCCTTGAAGTTGTTCCAGGTCTCTATCATTTCCTCCATGGGAGGCTTTTTCTTGAATGTCACAAAGGTGGCGGACATGTGTCCGTCAGTGACAGGTACGCGGATGCACTGGGCGGTAATGGCGGGCTCGGTGGCGGGCACGATCACTCCGCCCTCGACCTTGCCCCAGATACGCAAGGGCTCCTTCTCGGATTTTTCTTCCTCGCCGCCGATGTAGGGGATGACGTTGTCTATCATCTCCGGCCAGCGCTCAAAGGTCTTGCCGGCGCCGGAAATTGCCTGATAGGTGCAGACGAGTATCTTATCGATGCCGTACTTCTCCCGGAAGGGGTGAAGGGCGGGGACGTAATTCTGAATGGAGCAGTTGGACTTGACGGCGATAAAGCCGCGCTTGGTGCCCAGTCTCTTTTTCTGGGACTCCAGAACAGCCAGATGCTCGGGGTTTAATTCCGGCACAACCATGGGGACGTCAGGCGTCCAGCGGTTGGCGCTGTTGTTAGAGATAACGGGGCACTCCAGCTTGGCGTATTTCTCCTCCAGGGCCAGGATTGCCGCCTTATCCATGTTCACGGCGCAGAACACGAAATCCACGGTGTTGGCGATGATCTCGGCGTCCTTGTCGGCATCCATGACTATGATGTTCTTCGCCTTTTCCGGCATCTCGGCCTTGAGAGCCCAGCGGCCGCCCACGGCCTTTTCGTAGGGCTGTCCGGCGCTGCGTCCGCTGGCGGCGATGACCGTCAGGTCAAACCACGGATGCGGAGCCAGCAGAGTTATGAGCCGCTGACCGACCATGCCCGTGCCGCCTATGATTCCGATTTTGTACTTTTTCATTACCCGTTCCTCCTGAATACTGTATCACGGTACATCATTAAAATGACCGCACACAAAAAAATATCAAAATTTTCCATCTATGCAAATGTCGAAAAATGTTATATAATACGTAAAAGGGGTTGCCCCCGAAACACGACAATATCAGCCTTCCGGCTTTGCACCTTATGAAAAAAATTAAAGATATTTTAACATACCCTTTGTTTGCTGTCAATAATTTGAACAGGTCTGAAAGGACTTTATCATGAAAAAATTTTTGAAAAAACTTATGCTGCTGACCGTTGCCTCCGCCATTGCCGCCGCCGCGCTGCCGATAGGGACCGCCTCCGCCTACAAGGCCCCCGTGGACACGGTGAGGATAGGCCTCAACTACGGCTCCTCGGCGCTGGCCTCCGCCAATCTTCAGAATTTCAGCGGTCGGGGCTCCGGCTATGAGTTCGGCTATTTCGACTCCGACCGTCATTTCGTCTCCCTGGGGGGTTACACCTCGGAAGAGAAAATATCCATGATGATCGACAAGAACATGGCCTACGTATCCGGCAATTATAAAGAGGGGACCACAGGCGACGCCGTCGTCGGCTGCTTCCACATAAGGCTTGATGGCTCCTATTCATCA
>JAFRUW010000020.1 GCA_017438675.1 Oscillospiraceae bacterium
GGCAAGGGGTAAGGAGCTGGCGGCGGAGCACGGGGTACAGGACAGGATAAGCTTTGTCCTTACCGACGGACTGCAGGGCGTTGGGCCGGAATTCGACACCGTGGTCATCGCCGGTATGGGCGGGGAAACCATGATCGGCATACTCGAGGCGGCCCCCTGGGTGCGGGAAAACCGTGTACAGCTCATTCTCCAGCCCCAGTCAAAATTCGGTGACCTGACCCTGTGGCTCTCAGATAACGGATACGCTATAAGTGACGCGGAGCTTGTCTCGGAGCGGGGAAAATACTATGTGATACTTGAGGTCACGGCGTCGGAAATGACAATGGACAGGCACTTTATACTGCGGCTCTTAAGCGAAAGGCGGGATCCGCTGCTCCCGGAGTATCTGGATCACCTTGTAAGGATACAGAGAAACGTGGTAAAAGGTGTGGAAAAGTCGGAAAACAGGGAGCAGCTTGTGACGGAGACGGAGGATCTCAATGTACTTTTGCAGCTCAGAGAGGAGACGGAAAAATGGCAACGGTAAAGGATATTTTTAATAATCTAAACGATTGGGCCCCTGTTGAGACCAAGATGGATTTCGACAACGTGGGTCATCTTGTGGGCTTTGAGAATGCGGAAGTGACCCGGATACTCACGGCGCTGGATATTACGGACGAGGTGATAGACGAGGCGGCGGAAGCGGGGGCACAGCTTATTGTTTCCCACCATCCCATGTTCTTCGGCCTTAAAAATGTGGTGGACAGCGACATAAAGGGCAGGAAGATCATAAAGCTCATTCAGAACAATATGTCTGCCATATGCATGCACACAAACCTTGACGCGGCGGAGGGCGGCGTAAACACACTTCTTGCCTCAGCCTGCGGCATCACAGAGCCCGCGAAGCTTTACGACGAACCAAACAGCATTGGCTGTTACGGGGAGATCGGGGAGGAGACGGACTTTTTTGATTACCTGAAAACCGTCAAGCACGCTCTCGGAACGAGTACCCTCAGGTATGTATACGCCGGAAAACCCGTAAAAAAGGTGGCGGTGCTGGGCGGCTCCGGCGGGGACGACATGATGCGGGCAATTGAACTGGGATGCGACACCTATGTGACTGCAGACCTCAAATACCACAAGTTTCTGGACGCGAAGGAATACGGCCTGAACCTCATCGACGGGGACCATTTCTGCACGGAGAACCTGGTGGTCCCGGCAATAAAGTTACGAATCAATGAATATTTCCCGGAAATTCAGGTGATTATATCACAAAGGCACCGGCAGACAGTGCAGTTTTTTTAGCATATCTGCCTATTGCAAAATAACAAAAAGTTTAGTATTATGAACAAGGATAAGGCCGCGATAACAGGCTGAATCTGAACCGTTATTGCGGCAATGTCCAAATATTTTGCGCTGCACCGTCCGGCTGATGGGTGGGCAGCAGCAAGGAGGATAATATGAAAAAACTTGATACCCGTACACTTGTCGGTCTGGCTTTGTTTACCGCTCTGGTGGTCGTGCTCCAGCTTATCGGAAGTTTTATCCGTTTCGGACTGTTTTCCGTTTCGCTGGTTCTGGTGCCTATTGTTGTGGGCGCCGCTCTTTACGGCCCTCTCGGAGGAGCATGGCTGGGCTTTGTCTTTGGTGTGACAGTTCTCATTTCCGGAGACGCAAACTTCTTCATGCAGTACAACGCCTTTGCTACTGTCCTTGTGGTTCTCGTGAAGGGCACTGCGGCAGGCTGGTGCGCAGGACTGGTTTACAGGATGCTTGAGCAGAAGAACCAGTATCTCGCTGTCGTGGCGGCGGCAGTTGTATGTCCGCTTGTTAACTCCGGCATCTTCCTTATCGGCT
This sequence comes from Oscillospiraceae bacterium, assembly GCA_017438675.1. Taxonomy (GTDB): domain Bacteria; phylum Bacillota; class Clostridia; order Oscillospirales; family Oscillospiraceae; genus SIG495. The sequence continues at coordinate 1,837 of JAFRUW010000020.1, forward strand.
GCCTGCTGTTCTTCAGACAGGCTGTTGTGGATCTTGGCGGCGGCGGAAATGTGCTGGCCTTTGTGGTGCTTACCCTTATCGGCGGCAATTTCCTCTTTGAGGAGCTGTTCAACATCGTCCTGGGTCCCGTGATCCTTCGCATCATCAATCTCGGCAAGAGAAACAGTTTAAAGAAAGCCTGAGGATAAGAACATGATTCTTGCGCTTGACATCGGCAATACCCACATCGTAATGGGATGCATCGAGAATAAGGAAATCAAGAATATCGCGCGAATGACCTCCGATCCCCTGAAAACCGACAGCGAATACGCCGTCCTTATCAAGGAAATCATGGACATCGACGGCATTGACATCGGCAACATCGAGGGGGCTATTATCTCATCGGTTGTCCCCACCATCACATCAACTGTCAAGAAGGCCGTTACCCGCATCACTGGCAAAAGACCGATGATCGTGGGCGCCGGGCTCAAGACAGGGCTCAACATCCTTATCGACAATCCCGCCCAGTTGGGAAGCGACCTTGCCGTTGCCAGCGTTGCGGCCCTTGAAGCCTTCAAGCCGCCGATCATCGTTATAGATATGGGCACAGCCACCACCATGATGGCCATTGGTGAGAACTCCGCCTTTCTGGGCGGCGCCATCATGCCCGGTGTTGCCCTGTCGATGAATGCCCTTGCAAGCCACACCTCCCAGCTTTTGAACGTATCCATCGAAGCTCCGAAAAACTGCATTGGCACAAATACTATCGACAGTATGAAGTCCGGCGGCGTGTTCGGCGCGGCGTCCATGATAGACGGCATGATCGACAGGATGGAGGAAGAGCTGGGGCAGAAGTCAACGGTTGTTGCCACAGGCGGACTTTCGCCCAGGATCATCCCATACTGCAGGCATGAGATCGTGTGCGACGACGATCTTCTTCTGAAGGGCCTTGAGATAATCTATGTTAAAAACGCGAAACCCACGAAAAAGTAAATAATCACATTTTAGATCGACCGCCCCGTGTTTCATGGGGCGGTCATTTTATAGACAAAACCAAGATAACGAGAAAAAGCTTCGCAGAATTTCGCCGCAAGGCGAAACAAATTTGAATCCATTTTTCCCGGGAGCATGTATCACGGGAAAAATACAGGAAAGCCGCAAACGTGCAAA
>JAFRUW010000253.1 GCA_017438675.1 Oscillospiraceae bacterium
CACCTGAACATTGGTTTCGGAGTATCCGTCACCGCCCTGTCCGGCGGTGGCGTTCGTTTCCATGGGCTCCGCCGCAGGAGCTTCGGCGGGCATTTCCGCCGCAGGTTCCTCAGCAGTCTCTTCCACTGCCGCGTCCATGGCGTACTTTTCGTTGTTCTGCCTGTTGTTAAAATAAGTGCTCATCTGCTCAAAAACATCGCTGTAGGACGCGATGGTCTTCAGCTCGTTCTTCTCCGCGGTGATCTCCGGCATCTCGTCCGCCGGTTTGCCGCTTACGGGAGTTTTTCCTTTTCCGCAGCCTGTGAGCATCAGGCAGACGGCAAGGATGAGGAACAATACCTTTTTCATTTTTTATACCTCCGATATTTCAGAAGAAATCTGACGATTTGCTGTGGATTTTTGCGTCTTCAATTATTCAGACGCATTTCGCGGGGAAATATAACGGGGAATAAAGAAAAAATTTCAGCAAATAATAAAAAAACCGACAAACGAAAAGATGTGACGCATTGATAATAGTATTTCTCAGAACCATCATCATTTTCCTGTCCATCATAGTCTCCATGCGGCTCATGGGAAAGCGCCAGCTGGGGGAGCTTGAGCCCAGCGAGCTGGTGGTGACGGTGCTCATTTCGGACATTACCTCCCACCCGCTGGAAAACATCGGAAGTCCCCTGCTGTACGGCCTGATCCCAATATTCTCCCTGCTCTGCTGCGAGATACTCATATCAGGTCTCACGGTAAAAAGCATCCGCTTCCGCAAATTCATCTGCGGCGCCCCAAGCATAATAATCGCGGGCGGAAAGGTCAATCAGAAGGAGATGCTGAAAAACAGGTTTACAGTGGATGAGCTTATGGAGGAGCTGCGGAAAAGCGGAGTCATGGACATAAGCACCGTAAAGCACGCGATCCTCGAAACCGACGGCACATTGAGCATACTCCCCTACGCTTCACAATCCCCGGTGACTCCGGCGCAGATGGCGCTGAACGTGAGCGACAATGAATACCCCGTCATCGTGGTCAGTGACGGAAGGGTGCTCTCCGAAAATCTGAAGGTTCTGGGCAGGGACGAAAAATGGCTGAACCGCCAGCTCAAAAGCCGGGGCGTAAGCTCCCCGGGAGAGGTTTATATTATGAGCGCCGACCGTGAGGGCAAAATCTATCTGGCGAAAAAGGAGAAGGGCTCATGAAAAAGGAGCTGGCGGCGGCGATCCTTCTGGGGCTCATCCTCATTGGCTGCATTATAAACTCCCGGGCCGTCACCCTGCTCGCCGAGGAGCTGACGGGCCTTGTGGAGGATGCGGGAGAAGATGCCATAAGCGGCCTTTGGGAGGACGCCGGACAAGACATCGACGACGCCTTTGCCCTTCTTTCCAGGCGCGGAATTTACATCGGGGTGTTCCTCCCGGCGGATGACATGGACAGGATAGCCGACTCCCTTGACAATCTCCGGGAGCAGATACACTCCCGAAACGCCGCCGGCACAGAGTCCGCCGTCCATCTTGCGCTGACCCGCCTGGAATCAATTGCGTCCCGTGAACGTGTACGTATCGGGAGTATCTTCTGAATATCAAACCGGGCTGTCAGAGGCAGCCCGGTTTTGATTGTTATTTTTCATTTAAAAGCTTGTTCAGCTCTTCCATAAAGGTGTTGATATCCTTAAACTGCCTGTACACCGACGCGAAACGGACGTAGGCCACCTCGTCCAGATCCTTGAGCTTCAGCATTACCAGCTCGCCGATCCTGTCGGAGGAAATCTCCCTTTCCATGGAATTCTGAAGGCTGAGGTCTATCTCGTCCGAAGCCTTCTGGAGATCCGTAAGAGGCACCGGGCGCTTTTCACAGGCCTTTATCATGCCGTTCAGCATTTTCATCTTGTCAAATGTCTGGCGGCTGCCGTCCTTCTTTATGACGACGAGAGGGATACGCTCCATGACCTCATATGTGGTGAAGCGTTTCTGGCACTGGAGGCACTCCCTTCTTCTGCGGATAGTCGCACCCTCCTCGGCAGGTCTTGAGTCTATTACCTTGCTTTCCAGATAACCGCAAAACGGACACTTCATAAAACAACCTCCAAGCCTTAATAAGCGCGGCCGATATACCGAAATATACCGAAAACGTCACCGCCCGTATATTGTATCACATTTTTTCCCGTTTGCCTACAGGAATTTTTCAGATTGCATCAGAATTCCGGAAGCAGAGGAAAAACTTACTCCTTGAGTTTTCGGCACTCCGACGCCTATAATGGGCCTGAGAAAACCTCGGGAGGCGGCCGGAATGATAAAGAAGCTTATGGAACGCATAAACAAAATGTCAGCCCAGGCGTACACAACGCTGAAGCTGACATACATAATCTCAATTCTCATTCTCTCCGCCGCGCTGGCGCTCCTCATAATCGACCGCCGCCGCTATCTGGATATTGCCCGGGAGCTTTATTCCCTTCCCCAGGCGGTGCTGTTGGTGGGAGGAATTGTCTCACTTGTGATGGAGGACATGAGCTCATAAAACTCATCCCGCCCGTACAGCACGTTCACAGTCTGAAGGAGGCCGTTTGCGTTCAGTCTCTCCGGGAGGTCCAGGCGGCGAATCAGCCTTTGCCTCAGCTCGCCGCTGTCGGGCTTTCCCGACAGTCCCAGCTCATAAAAATCGGTTTTTGTGATTTCCTCCATGTTTCGGGCCTTGTCGGTCCCGGTGAGGCTGACGCCGCTTTTTCTCAGGGCATCGACTATGGCGTCGGGTTTCATGCCCTCCACCCCCAGCTTCCCTTCCTTCGAGGGGGAGCTTTTTCTTTTCTCTTTGCCGTACACGTCGGGAATATAGGCGTTTTTCACCTGTACACCGTTTAAAATGCCCTTCAGGCGGCCCCTTATCACGAATCCCGCGCCGTCGCCGTCGGTAAGGATCACAACTCCCCGCTCCGCCGCAAGTCTTCTGAGCCAGGCTGCCCTTTCCTTATCTCTGAAAATGCCGAAACCGCCGGTCTCGATGATTGTACCGTCTATCACCTGGCTGACGGCGTTTTTATCGTACCGTCCCTCGACGATTATTATTTCCCTGACTCTGTACTTCATAACGCAAGCTCCGTAAGCAATCCGGCAAGTATTTCCTTCCCGTCGCCGCCGCTGTTCAGATCAAGGGCAGAGCGGGAGCAGGCCTCCACTGCCCTTCTGCACCAGGACATGGTGAGTCCGCCGACGGCGTTCATCATGCCTCTCGCCTGAAACTCGAACCTGATGCCGCATATATCCATAAGTGCGTCCCTGCCTTTTCCCTGTTCAAGCAGCGCCCTTGCCGCCAGAAGCTGGCGCATTTTGAGGGAAATGCTGTAATGGATCTTATGGGGCGGCTCCTGCATGGCCAGAAGATCGCCCAGGATCTTCGCGGCGGAACTGAAGTTCCGGGCCATAATTGCGTCCGTCATCTTATATGTCTGGGCGTCCAGCGCCGGGGTCACCACAGCGTCGATAGACTGCCGCTCGATAACCTCTCCCCTGTTGAAGGCCGCCACCTTCTCCACCTCGGTGACCATGTCATTCATAAGGCCGCCGGTGATGAATACGAAATACTCCGCGTCGTCACGGCTTATCCGCTTGTCCAGGGCCTTGAACCGGCGGTTCACCCATGCCGTGAGATCGGACTGGTCGGCGGGTTTGAACTCGATGGGGTTTAACAGCTTTTTAAGCTTTGCGCTTGTCTTATGCCGCCCGTCCAGCTTGAATTCCATTACATCGAACACGAACACAAGGCAGGCGTAGTCCGGTATCTGCTCAAGAATGCCGATAAGCCTCGTCCCGTTTTCCTCGCCCAGCTTCCCGAGATCGAAATCCCAGACCTCTATAAGCGTCCGCTCCGAGAATACGGGCAGCGCGTTCAGCTCGTCCTCGAGGCGCTCCGGGGAAAAATCCTTTCCCATAATGCGCTTGTAATTGAACTCCTCGAACCCCTCCGGCACAAGCTGCTTTCTGATCCTGCCCAGATAGTATTCCTGAAGGTACTTTTCCTCCCCCCAGAAGGTGTAGATATTCCCTATCTCGCCGTCGGACACCGCTTTTTTCATAGCGTCCATTGCCGGGTCTTTTTTCCTGCCTCTGTCCATATAAATCTCCATTCCGCCTTCTATAGCACAAAAACTCAAAACAAATCGCAAGATTTGTTTTGAAGTGCAAACGCCTCAATCGAAAGTTATAGTTACATTTCCCATTATATCCGTGCGGTAAATCTGCGCCCCCGCGTTTTCGATCCTCTGAAGGGTCTCCTCCGACGGATGGCCGTAGCTGTTTTCCCCTACGGAGATGATCACCGCCTCCGGCATCACCGCTTCGAGAAGGGCCGTGCTGGTGGAATCCCGTGCCCCGTGGTGACCGGCCACCAGCACCTCGATATCCGGGAGTTCCTTCTCACGAAGGAGCGCCCGCTCCGCCCATGTGGTGAGGTCGCCGGGAACAAAAACGTCGTGCCCGTCCGCAGAGAACAGGCATGTTACGCACATGTCGTTCTCCTCTCCCTCCGTGAGAACCGGGGCAAATATGTTCATGTCGGCGCCGCCGAGACTTACCCGCATGTCATCAGTCACATACACCGTCTCGATGCCCTTGTCCTCCGCCTTGCGTATGAGCTCCTCCGCCATGCCGTTTTCGCACAGCCTCGGATCGGGCAATATGAGTACACCGACGGTTATCCTCTCAATAAGCTCGTCCACGCCGTTTATGTGGTCTGCGTCGTAGTGAGTGAGCATCATGGCGTCGATTCGTGACCTGCCGACACTGAACAGGTAGTCGGCAAGGGTATTCCCCGCGTCATTGTACCCTCCGCTGCCGCAGTCCGCCACGGCGGTATATGTCCCGGCCGTCATAACCACGCACTCTCCCTGCCCCACGTCGAGGGCAGTGATCTGCAGCGTCGTATGATCCGTTTTCAGTGCGGTAGCAAGAAGGATGACGCAGAGGGCAATGACCGCCGCCGCGCCGGGTATGACAAGCTGGCCCGGCTTCCCTTTCATGGTTAAGAATATTATACCTGTTCCGTAGAGATAAACAAGCCAGAAGACAATAAATCTGTTGCGTGTGTAAACGGCGGCAAACATGGAACCGCCCAGTATCTTCACTGTCCAAAGCACATACCGCACCGCCAGAGTTACCGGCAGCGCCAGAACAGACGCCAGCGGCATCCATATAAACCCGATCACGCAGACGATGAGCCCGAAGGCGAAGATAAAGGACGCGATCCACAGTATAAGGATGTTGGCCAAAGGCGCCGCAAGGGACACCCTGCCGAAATACAGGGCGGTGAGGGGTACGGTGAGGGCCGAAGCGCCGACGGAGGTCGAGAATGTGACAATAAGGAAATACAGCGCCCTGTCCCGTATTTTCCGCCACAGGCTCCGATCGCTTTTCTTCGTGATTTTCGCCGTTTTTATGAGTTTAATACTCAGCCTCGGCGTTACGGCAATGATCCCCAGCGTGGCAAGGAAGGATAACTGCAGCCCGGCGTGGGCTATCGCGTAGGGATTGAATATGAGAATCAGCCCCAGGGATGCCGCAAGGGACGTAAGGCTGTCGCTCTCCCTTTTAAACAGAGGCGCCAAAACCACCATGATCTGCATTATGCCCGCCCTGGTCACCGAGGGAGAGAACCCCGTCACCGCCATGAAGAACAGCGTAAACGGGATGATCACCGCCGCCGTCCACCGTTTTCTCCCTAAAAGCAGATAGATCATGGCGGTGAAAAAGGACACGTGGAGGCCGGAAACGGCAATAAGATGGTACACCCCCGCATTTGAAAATGCGCTGGATGTGATAAGGTCATTCTCAATCTCAGACCTGTCGCCCAACAGCATGGCCTTCATAAAGGCCCCCGCATCCCCGGGGAACAGCTCCCCCGCCTTGTCCCGCATGGCCTTTGAAACTATCCTCGGCAAATACAGAACGCTGTCCTGATGGCCAGTCACTTTAAGATCTCGCCTTGCGAAGGCATAGAGCATGTAGCCCTTTGAGATCACTGTCAGCGTCTCATCCCCGCCCAGGGTGTCCGTCAGACTGAACTCCGCAGTGAACGTCACCTCGTCCCCGGGGACAAGCTCGATATCGTCATAGTAATATATCCGTATTTTGACGTTTCTGCCCTGAAGCTTAAGTCTTGCGTCGGCCTTGTGACCGTACCGCCAGTACTCGGAATAATCAGTCACCCGGGCGCTGAGGGTACGGGTTCTGCCGTCAAGCTCCTCCGCCGGGGCGTAAAACAGCATATTGTACCCCCAGCTCCACATAAGCCCCAGCGCCGTAAAAAGGCACATCGTCTTCACCGGAAGCTTCGATGAAACGCCCCGGGCAAAGGGCAGTGACAGAACCGCCCCCGCAGCGAGAAGGACCGCCGCCGCGATAAGCATCCATTTTTGGGTAAGGAAATATACCGCAAGAAAAACACCTGCGGCAAAAGCCATGCAGAACATTGCAAGCTTTCTCATTTCCCCACCCCCGTTATTAACCATTATACAATAATCTGAGCCATATTTGAACACATGATTTGGATTTTCACCCCCGATCTGTCGATTTTTGCAAAAATCTATTGACAAATGAGGCCAAATCTGCTACGATAATACCGCTTTGTGATTTTAACGCGCTAAATGCCAAAAACATCACGATGACAAAGCCGGTTTTTACAATCAGCTTTTACTCTGCGGCGGGAGCCGCAGAGATTTATTTGCCTTATTATTCAATTACGGAGGAAGAGAAAAATGCCAATCACCGATATTCTGGAAAAAAACTGTCTGCTTTACGGCGACAAGGTCTGCCTTGTGGAGATCGACCCCGGTCAGCCCGTTGTGGAAGCCTCATGGAAGGAGTATGAACTGATCCAGTCCACAGCCCTGTCCTATTCCCGCAAGGAGATAACCTGGAATATTTTCAATGAAAAAGCCAACCGCTTTGCGAACCTGCTCTTATCCAAGGGCATCGGCAAGGGCTGCAAGGTGGGCATCCTGCTTATGAACTGCCTTGAGTGGCTGCCCATCTATTTCGGCGTCCTCAAGACCGGCGCCGTGGCTGTGCCCCTGAACTTCAGGTACGCCTCCGACGAGATCGACTACTGCCTGAAGCTTGCCGAGGTTGATGTACTTGTTTTCGGCAAGGAGTTCATCGACCGTATGGCGGCGATATCCGATTCTCTTGTGGGAAAGGTAAAGCTTCTATACGCAGGCGTTTCCCCCTGCCCGGATTTTGCCGATGACTACAACGAGCTCACCGCCAACCAGTCCAGCCAGACGCCGAAGATCTACCTCACCGACGAGGACGACGCGGTTATCTACTTCTCCTCCGGCACAACAGGCTTCCCCAAGGCCATCCTCCACAATCACATGAGCCTTATGCACTCCTGCAAGGTGGAGCAAAACCATCACGGTCAGACAAATGACGACGTGTTCCTCTGCATCCCGCCCCTCTATCACACCGGCGCGAAAATGCACTGGTTCGGCAGTTTCTTAGTGGGCGGCAAAGCCGTTCTGTTAAAGGGCACAAAGCCGAAACAGATCATCGAGGCAATTTCCAACGAGCGCTGCACCATCGTATGGCTCCTTGTCCCCTGGGCGCAGGACATCCTGAACGCACTGGACAACGGTGAGATCAAAATCGAGGATCACCATCTTGAGCAGCTCCGCCTCATGCACATCGGCGCTCAGCCCGTTCCCCAGAGTCTGGTCAAGCACTGGCTCCGCTACTTCCCCCACCACCAGTACGACACCAACTACGGCCTCAGCGAGTCCATCGGACCGGGCTGTGTACACCTTGGCGTTGAGAACACCCGCAAGGTGGGTGCCATCGGCGTACCCGGCTTCGGCTGGAAGGTAAAGATCGTGGACGAGAACAACGTCCCCGTAAAGCAGGGTGAGGTGGGCGAGCTCTGCGTCAAGGGTCCCGGCGTCATGACCTGCTACTACAACGATCCCGCCGCCACCGCCGAGGTGCTGGAAAACAACTGGCTCCACACCGGCGACATGGCCATGCAGGACGAGGAGGGCTTCATATATCTTGTTGACCGAAAGAAGGACGTCATTATCTCCGGCGGCGAGAACCTGTACCCCGTACAGATCGAGGACTTCCTCTCCTCCAACGAGCATATCAACGATGTGGCAGTAATCGGCCTCCCCGATCCCCGTCTGGGCGAGATGGCCGCCGCCATCATCGAGGTCAAAGAGGGTCACACCCTCACCGAGGACGAGGTCAACGAGTTCTGCAAGGCTCTCCCCAGATACAAGAGGCCCAGAAAGATCATCTTTGCCGACGTACCCAGAAATCCCACCGGCAAGATCGAAAAGCCCAAGCTCAGAGCCATGTACGGCGCAACCAAGCTGGTTGATGCCCAGAACAAGGGATAAGAGCCTTCGGCTTAAAAACAATCCTGCGATTTGTTTTGAGTTTTCGCCTTTCGGGCGGAATCCTGCGAAGCTGTTTTATACGCTCTGTAAATATTTGCCCTGTCTTGACTTGAAAGTCAATGTGATATATTATTACCCATGGTCATAATCAGAAAACAGGTTCATCAATAATACGAAAGAGGGAATTCCTTTGAAAAAGTTAATGCTCGGCAACGAAGCGGCGGCAAGAGGTCTTTATGAGGCCGGCTGCGGCGTTGTCTCCAGCTATCCCGGTACTCCCAGTACCGAGGTTACAGAATGCCTTTCCAAATATGACGAGGTCTATTCCGAGTGGGCTCCCAACGAAAAGGTGGCCATGGAAGTCGCCTTCGGCGCAAGCTTCGCCGGGAAGCGCAGCTTCTGCGGCATGAAGCACGTTGGCATGAACGTGGCCGCAGACCCCCTGTTTACCATCTCCTACACCGGTGTAAACGCCGGCATGGTCATAGGTGTCGCCGACGACCCCGGCATGCACTCCTCCCAGAATGAGCAGGACTCCCGTCATTACGCAATCGCCGCAAAGCTCCCCATGCTGGAGCCTGCGGATTCCAGCGAATGCCTGAACTTCGCAAAGCAGGCATACGATCTTTCAGAAAAATTCGACACACCGGTCATTCTCCGTCTCTGCACAAGGATCTCCCACTCCCAGAGCATAATCGAGACATCCGACCGGGTGGAGCATCCCCTTCCCCCCTATGAAAAGAAGGCCTCCAAATACATAATGATGCCCGGCTACGCCAAGCTGCGTCACCCCATCGTGGAGCAGAGGACAAAGGATCTCATCGCTTTTGCTGAGGACTGCCCCTTCAACCGTGTGGAAATGGGCGGCACGGAGCTGGGAATCATCGCCAGCGGCACGGCCTATCAGTACGCCAGAGAAGTATTCGGCGACAGCGTCAGCTACCTTAAGCTGGGTCTTGTGAACCCCCTTCCCGAGGAGCTTATAAAGAGCTTCGCCGCAAAGGTTGACAGGCTGGTAGTCATCGAGGAGCTCGACCCCATCATCGAGGATCACTGCAGGAAGCTGGGCCTCAAGGTGGAAGGCAAGAATCTCTTCTCCTGCATCGGCGAGTTCTCCCAGAACACCGTTGCGGCGGCTCTGGGCAGGGAGCCGGGTAAGGGCGTCAAAATCGAGGACGCCATACCTCCCAGACCTCCCGTCATGTGCGCGGGATGCCCCCACCGCGGCCTGTTCTACACCCTTAAAAAGAACAAGGTCATCGTATTGGGCGACATCGGCTGTTACACGCTGGGCGCCGTTGCTCCCCTTGCCGCAATGGACTCAACCATCTGCATGGGCGCTTCCGTCTCCGGTCTCCACGGATTCAACAAGGCCCGGGGCGAGGACAGCGAGGGCAGGACAGTTGCCGTCATCGGCGACTCCACTTTCATGCACTCCGGCGTCACAGGTCTCATCGACATAGCGTATAACGAATCCAATTCCACAGTCATTATTCTGGACAACTCCATAACCGGTATGACGGGTCATCAGCAGAACCCCACCACCGGTTACAATATCAAGGGCGATCCGGCAGGCAAGATAGACCTGGAGGCCCTGTGCAGGTCCATCGGCATCAACCGCGTCCGTGTGGTCGATCCCTACAACCTTGCCGAGTGCGACAAGGCCATAAAGGAAGAGCTGGCTGTGAAGGAACCGTCGGTGATCATTTCCAGACGTCCCTGCGCTCTTCTCAAATACGTAAAGCACAAGCCGCCCCTCACGGTGAACGCCGAAAAGTGCCGGGGATGCAAGTCCTGTATGCGTATCGGCTGCCCGGCAATCAGCATTGTTGACGGTATCGCGAAGATCGACAACACCCTTTGCGTCGGCTGCGGCGTATGTCAGCAGCTCTGCGCCTTCGGCGCTCTGGAAGGAAAGGAGTAAGCCATGGAAACAAAGAATATCATGATCGTAGGCGTGGGCGGACAGGGCTCACTCTTGGCAAGCAAGCTTCTGGGCAGACTTCTTGTGAACGAAGGCTATGACGTCAAGGTCAGCGAGGTCCACGGTATGAGCCAGCGCGGCGGCTCCGTTGTGACCTACGTCCGTTACGGCGACAAGGTATGCTCCCCCGTTGTGGACGAGGGCGAAGCAGATTTCATCATTTCCTTTGAGCTTCTGGAGGCCGCAAGATGGCTCCCCTTCTTAAAGAAGGACGGCAGGATAATCACCAGCACCCAGCAGGTGGATCCCATGCCGGTCATCACCGGCGCCGCGGTATATCCCGAGGATCTGGTGAACAAAATGCAGGCCACCGGCGCAAATGTGGACGCCTTCGACGCGCTCTCCCTTGCCCAGGAGGCCGGCTCCTCCAAGGCGGTGAACATCGCCCTCATGGGCAGGGTCTCCAAGTACTTCGACTTCAGCGAGGAAACCTGGCTGAAGGCCATCGAGGAATGCGTACCCCCCAAATTCCTGGAGCTGAACAAAAAGGCCTTCGCTCTGGGAAGAAGCAAATAAAAAACATCAAACATGCTCAAACCCTCCCGCAAGCGATTTGCGGGAGGGTTTCAGACTTTAGACAAACCCGGATTGCGAGGAAAAGCTTCGCAGAATTTCGCCGCATAAGCGGCGAAACAAATTTGAATCCATTTTTCCCGGGAGCATGTATCACGGGAAAAATACAGGAAAGCCGCAAACGTGCAAATTGAATTATCCTTTATTAATAATTTAAATCAATTCAATTTGTGCGATGCAGCGGCGCTATTCTCAAAGCAAATCGCAAGATTTGCTTTGAAGCATGTCGACTTTGTCGACATGCTTCAAACCCTCCCGCAAGCGATTTGCGGGAGGGTTTTCAAGTAGGAAAGCAATGAAAAAAAGATGAAAAAACCAGTAATTATCTCATTTTGCCCACAAAGAACAGGGCGATG
>JAFRUW010000254.1 GCA_017438675.1 Oscillospiraceae bacterium
GTGAGAAGCTATATCCGCAGGGAAGGGGATCACACCGTAACGTATTACGACGCCGATCTCTATGAGGTGGACCGCGAGTTCGACCTCACCATCGACGGGCTGACGGTGGAGTCCAGTTCCGACAAGCTGAACACCGGGGCATCCGACAAGACCACGAATATCATAAATTCCATAATGCCCTTTGATACGGAAAACAGCGTCAAATGGAACGCAAATTACCTTAAAGGGTTCACTTCCGAAAAAAGAGACACAAACGTTGACCAGCTTCGCCCCATTGTCAGCTCCCAGGCCAGGGACATTGCCCGCTATAACGTGAGCAAGACCTTATCCGAGTATGACCGCGGCGTCAAGTGGGAGAAGGAAGATGTGGATATGAAGGGCAAGCAGTGGAAGGCGGCGTACCTTCCCGTATGGCTCTACAGCTATCTTCAGACAAAAGGCGGTCAGTCCACCCTTCACTATGTGGCGGTAAACGGCAGGACAAAGGAGACCATGGGGAGCGTGCCTATCAATATGCCGAGGCTCCTGCTGATAACATTCCTAATCGAGCTTCTGGGCGCTTTCCTCGCCGTATACACCTACAATTCCATGGAATTCCAGTACAGCTGGCTGTTCATCCTCCCGGGAATCATATACTTCATTATCATCTATTCCAGATACAGAAATTCCGGGGCACGGCACAACTACGAGTACGAAACGAAAACCGGTGTCACGGATATGCAGCGATCGGACCGCCTGTTAAAGAGAATGACAGGGCTGAGAAGCTCCACCATGTCCTCCTTCAGCATGACCGGGTTTGACAGTATCCAGATGAACATGGATATGAATCAGAGTCCCGGCACCCACTCCGGAATTCAGGTGATCAACCTGAGACCGGGCGGCGGACAGGGCGTGACCTCCGGGCACATAACCTTCAGAAACCACAAGGATAAATAGCTTTCAAAACCGCGCTTTCCGGCGCGGTTTTGTATTTCGGTTACCTCCGCACCTGCATATTAAAACCTAACAAGGCGCAAAAACAGGGCGGGCCGATCGGCCCGCCTTTGCTTATTCTTTTTTTATTCCCCGTCACTGGGTTCATAGGCTGTGTCGTAGACGGACATCGGATGACGCATGACGTACTCGCCCAAACTTTCGTTGATCCGCTCCAATTCCGACACGACTTCATCGGAATACGGCAGAACGGATTCGGGCAGCGGCCGGATCGTCACATCCCAGCCTATATCTTCTTCGGTGCGGGTGTAGAATATATACGTTTCTCCGACCTCGGGTTTTATTTCCGGATATTCGGAAAAAACCGGTTCACCGGAATCGTTTATGCCGCAGTGCTGCAGGAGTTCAATGTCCTTATCTGTCACAAGAGAACCCTTTATGTTTTTTATCACCTCGACGTCATAATTGACCGCGGTATGATAATCGGTTTCCCCGTTGCCGGACTGGTGCGATGTTGTCTCAACGCCGTTTATGCCATTGACCTTGCCGACGAAAGCATAATCGCAATACATCATAAAATAATTGTAGTGGTTTTCGTTATATACATATTCCGCAATTTCGCTTTCCTCGGTGAACTTACTTAAAACGTCTGAGTCGTAACGGGATAAAAGGAGCGGCCTGGGATTATCTTTTGGCTGATTCAGAGCATAGTCGATTTTTGACAGCACTTCCTCGGAGTAAGGAATATTAATGGATTCATCAGGCAAACTCAAAGTACCGTCCATATAAGCATAGGCGCAGAATATGTAATCCTCACCTACAACGGGCAGAGTGTCCTTCGTCATCAGATCGCGCCACGCCGTTGACTCAAGGGGAATGTCCGTTCCCGTCGCAAGGGAACCCTTCACGTTCTTAACCACCTGGACCGTGCAGTAAACGTAGTGACCGGTCAATATGGGATCGCCGTTTTCGTCTTTCGGCAGCTCTTCGACAGGGACGAAGGGGTCATAGTTCAAAACATCATTGCGAACTATTTTACCCACAAAAACATAATCGGTATTGCCAAGCACATCGTAATCGTAATCATTTGCAGTTTCAGTATCTCTATTCGACGTCTGTACCGGAGGTTCGGCAGTTGCAGAAGCCGTATTTCCTGAAACGCACCCGGAAAGCAGGGCAGTTATAACGCACCCGATGAGCAGTACAGCTATGATCGATGAAACTTTAAATATGGATTTCATTGTATTCTCCTTTCATACAGCGGTATAACGCACCTCGGTGTTTACGTTTTAAATTAGATTATACCATTTCTTTTTTTGTGTCAACAGTTTCCGCAAAAAAAGAACGGGCAATCATTGACTGCCGGCTTCAATAACATTTTTCATTCTCAATCCTTCATTTTTAATTATCCATTTGCAGCTTGCCGTCTGCCGCTTGCCGTTCCTTGTCTGTTTAGCCTGATGGCGGCGAAAAAAATACGAAAAAAATTAGTGAAACTGCATATTTTTCGTTGTACTTTTTTGAATTATGTATTATACTGTTTGTGTATAAATACGCAGACGGGCCGATCCCGGCCAAACGCGCAGTATGAAAACAAAATCAAAAAGAAAGTCAAATACAAGAAAAGGAGACATGATCATGGGCAAATTTATAATGAAAAAGACAGCCACGGGCATCAAGTTCGATCTCAAGGCCACAAACGGTGAAGTCATTGCCACCTCCGAGGTTTACAATTCCGCCGCAAGCTGCAGAAACGGCATCAGAAGCGTCACAGTAAACGCTCCCATCGCGGCTGTGGAGGATCAGACCGCAGAGGGCTTTGAAGTCCAGAAGAACCCCAAGTTCGAGATGTATCTGGACAAGGCCGGTGAGTTCCGCTTCCGTCTGAAGGCGCGGAACGGTGAGATCATCGCCGTGTCCGAGGGCTACAAGGCAAAGGCGTCCTGCATAAACGGCATTGACAGCGTACGCCGCAACGTAGTTGACGCGCCCACAGAGGTGCTGGAGTAAGCCATGGATATCAAGAAAATCATCAGCGACATCATTGAAAAATTCAAATCGAACCCCGACGCTGTCAGGGGCCTGCAGAGCGAGCCAGCCAAGACCATCAAGGATCTGACGGGTCTGGATGTGCCGGAGGATCAGCTGAACGCCGTTGTGGACGGCGTAAAGGCGAAGCTCAGCGGGGGCGAGCTGGGCGAAAAACTGGAAGGCGTTCTTAAAATCTTCAATAAATAATTAAACAGGAGGTACAACCCATGGATATCAAAGAAAAGATTGACGACATTCTCGACAAGACCGAGATCGACGACAAGATCAAGGAAAAGGCAAAGGCCGCCAAGGAAAAGATCAGCGAGCTCCTTGATAAAACCGATGTAGATGATAAGATCATCGAAAAAGCCGGAGAAATCAAGGAAAAGGTTGTCGAAAAGTTCCGCAAGGACGATAAGGAATGATGCCGGCGGGCAAGGCGGATTTTACCGCCGCGGCTGAGAACCTCAGAAAAAGGGGCTATGCCGTCACCTGTTTTGACACGGCGAAGGAAGCCGCTGAGTATCTGGCGGACGCTGTCCGGGGCAAAACCGTGGGCTTCGGGGGCTCCGTAACTCTGGACGAGATGGGGCTTTATGAGCTTCTGAGTCAGCGGAACGCGGTGTACTGGCATCGCGTGATCCCCGAGGGCAGGACGCGAAGGGAGATAATATCCGCGGCGAACTCCGCCCAGGTCTACTTCTCCTCCGTGAACGGTCTGGCGGAAACCGGGGAGATAATCAATATCGACGGGAGAGGCAACAGGGTTTCCTCCATCCTCTACGGTCACGAAAAGGTGTACCTTGTGGCGGGGGAGAACAAGCTGGCCCCGGATTACGACAGTGCCCTGTACCGGGCCCGGAATGTGGCGTCCCCGAAAAACGCAAAGAGGCTGGGCAGGAAAACACCCTGCGCCGTTAAGGGGGACAGGTGCTACGACTGCGACAGTCCCGAGCGTATCTGCTGCGGACTGTCGGTGCTGTGGCGTCCGCCTGAGGGCGCCGAATTCGAGGTTGTCCTGATCGGCGAACCCCTGGGCTATTAAACGCCGAAACAATTTATCATCCGGGATATTTTCGCTTTGGGCGGGAATATCCCGGATTTTATGCTGCTTTCCCTCACAGCGCAAATACTTCTTGACGTTTGGAAGAATATGCAATAAAATTGACGGCGGTAATTATTCGAAGAGGGATCTGCAATGAGGAAAAGAGTTTTCAAAGAGTGGGCGCAGATAGTTCTGGGGCTCCTTATATTTGCCTTCGGGGTTCATCTGACAATATTCGCCAACATCGGACTGGCCCCCTGGGACTGCCTGGGCATGGGCATATCCTATCACACGCCCCTTAATTACGGCCTTTCAATGACTGCCATGGCGGTGATAATCCTGATCATCGACCTCATTATGGGTGAGCGCATCGGCTTCGGTACGGTGATCGACGCCCTCCTCACCGGAAACTTTGTGGAGATGTTCAATCGGCTGAATCCGCTGCCTGAGAATCAGAACATGTGGCTGGGCATCGTCATTATGGTTGCCGGTCTCGGGATCATGGCGGCGGGCATGTGGGTCTACATGCTGGCTGCCCAGTGCTGCGGGCCGAGAGATTCGCTCCTTGTGGGTCTGGGGAAACGGCTCCCGAAAGTGCCCATCGGGATCGTTGAGATACTCCTGTGGGCGGTGGTGCTCACAGCAGGGTGGCTTCTGGGCGGCCCCGTGGGTATCGGAACGGTGATCAGCACCTTCGGCGGTGGGCTTGTTATGCAGATAATCTACTCCCTTGTAAGGTTCGAGCCCAGAAGCGTAAAACACAGGGATGTTATTGAGATCATAAAAATCCTTAAAGGTCAGGACGAACAATGATAATTCGGAAGGCGGAGCTTCGTGATCTGAAGGAGCTTCTGGAGATATACAATTACGAGGTGGTGAACGGCACCGCCACCTTTGACGCCGTGCCCCAGACCGGGGAGGAACGCCTCAGATGGTTTGAGGAGCACAACAGGGAAAACCATCCCCTGTACGTTGCCGATGTGGACGGCGTTGTGGCGGGGTACGTGTCATTGTCCGAGTTCAGGACGAAGTCGGCGTACTTTGAAACGGTGGAGCTGTCCATTTACGTGGCCAGGGACTTCAGGCGGCAGGGCGTCGCCAGCGTTCTGATGGAGTTTATCATCGACCTTGCCAAAAAGGACGACACCATCCACACCATTGTGTCGGTGATCACCGGCGGCAACGACGTGAGCGTAAGGCTCCACGAAAAATTCGGATTCAATTACTGCGGCTCCCTTGTGGAGGTTGGGCACAAGCACGGGCAGTACATCGGCGTTATGTACTACCAGCTTATGGTTTGAGATGCTGAGGAAGGGGTATTATGAAGGACTATAAGGGTATGACAGTCGATTCTCTGGAAGAGGAGACAATGAGTAAGGAGACGAGCCGGGACAGGATAATCATCCGCACCAGCATAATAGGCATCGCGGCAAACGTGTTCCTTGCGGTGTTCAAGGCGCTGGTGGGCGTTATCACCAACTCCATCGCCATAACGCTTGACGCGGTGAACAATATAAGCGACGCAGGTTCGTCCCTCATTACAATAATCGGAACAAAACTCGCCGGAAAAGAGCCGGACAGGAAGCACCCCTGGGGCTACGGGCGCATCGAGTATTTGAGCGCCATGGTCATATCGGTCATCGTGCTCTATGCCGGCGTAACCTCATTCATCGAGTCCGTCAAGAAGATAATCCACCCGGAGACACCGTCCTATACCACGGCGGCGCTCATCATCGTGGCGGTGGGCGTTCTTGTCAAGATCGTGCTGGGCAGGTTCGTGAAGAAAACCGGCGAAAAGGTGAATTCCGACTCCCTAATCAATTCCGGTGAGGACGCAACTCTCGATTCGATAATCTCCGCCTCCACTCTTGTGGCTGCCATTGTCTTTCTGCTCTGGAAGGTCAGCCTTGAGGCGTGGCTCGGCGCGATAATCTCCCTCGTGATAATCAAATCCGGTCTGGAGATGCTGAGAGATACGGTTTCCGACATTCTGGGCCAGCGGGTTGACGCCGACAAGGTGAAGGCGGTCCGCCAGTCCGTAAGGAGCTTTCCACAGGTCCTGGGCGTGTATGACATGATATTCCACGACTACGGCCCCGACAGGCTGAACGGCTCGATACACATCGAGGTGCCGGACACCATGACCGCCGACAAGATCGACGAGCTGATCCGCAATATCACCGCAAAGGTCATGGCGGAAAACGGAGTCGCCCTGACAGGCATCAGCGTATATTCCGTCAATACACAGAACGAAAAGGCGGCGGTGGTGCAGAAGGAAATCGCCGAAATCGTTATGAGCCATGAGCACGTTATCCAGATGCACGGGTTCTACCTCAACGAGGAGGAGCATATCATCCAGTTCGACGTGATGATAGGATTCGGTGAGAAGGACAGAGTCGGACTGTTCCGCAGGATCCTTGGTGAGGTACAGGAAAAGTACCCGGAGTACAAGGTGATCGCCAACCTTGACACGGATTACAGCCTCAGCGAGTAAGGAGGAGCCCATGTTCAGAGAGATGAGAAGATTCCGGCAGCAGCTCAGTGATGAGGAGACTGCCGCCATACTGGAAAAGGGCAAGACAGGCATTCTGGGCGTCATCGGCGACGGAGGTTACCCCTATACCGTTCCGGTGAACTACGTGTACTCCGGCGGGAAGATATATTTCCACGGCGCCAAGGCGGGGCACAAGTTCGACGCCATGAGCGCAAACGACAAGGTGTCCTTCTGCGTCATCGACAAGGACGACGTTGTGGCGGAGGAGCTGACCACGTATTTCAGAAGCGCCGTCGCCTTCGGAAGAGTCCGGATACTCACGGACGAGTCTGAGATAATCGAGGCGGCCCGGATACTCGGGCTCAAGTATTACAACGTCCCCGAGGCGGTGGACAGTGAGATCCGCCGGGATATCGCAAGGCTCTGCTGCTTTGAGATAACGATAGAGCACCTCACCGGCAAAGAGGCGATAGAACTGACGCGACAGAGAAAGCAGAATAAGTAGAGAAAAAGACCGTGCCCACAAGAGGCGCGGTCTTCGTTCTGTTCTGTATCGGTTATTGATCATCTGCAACAAACAATACCCATTCTGAGCCCCACAATACAGCAAGCCCGGAATCCGTTACTGCATAGGTTGCATCAAAATTGGCCTGTCCGTTTTCCGTCGGTAATTGCGAGAGCGGAACTGTGGAATCTGCTGTGACAATTTCCGAAGGATCAATCTCCACCGGTATCTCCTGATCGGTTAAATGATATAATTTACCCTCGTACATAATCGTCGGCAAAAGGGCATTGGGCTCATCAGGTTCAGCCTGAGTTGCTCCGCAGCCTGCAATTACAACAGCCAAACAAAGCGCCATTACAATAGTTGTTATCTTTCTCATTGCATCGACCCCCTCATAAGGATAGGACGGATAAAACCGCCATTTGTTCAAGTTTTTTTATATTATACGATATTAATCTGATTATTTCAAGCAGCCTGTAGGGGCGACCCTTGCGGTCGTCCCTTTTTCATATACCGCTCCACGAATGGGACAGCCGCAATGACCGCCCCTGCATGGATCGATCGCCGGCAATTAAGGCTATGTCCGCTTTACAATTCGGAGATAGTGGGTTATACTGTGGATAAACGGGAAATAATACTGTAAAACACCGTTGAAAGGAGAAATAAAAATGGTAAAGACTATTCTGGGTATTGACGGCATGATGTGCCCCATGTGCGAGGCGCACATGAACGACGCCATCAGGAAGGAATTCAATGTAAAAAAGGTGGAGTCCTCCCACAAGGACAAAAAGACGGAGATAATCTCCGAAACAGAGCTGGACAGCGAGAAGATAAAGGAAGTCGTCGCCGGAACGGGATACACCCTTCTCGGCATCGAGTCCGAGCCTTACGAGAAGAAGGGATTTTCCATCTTCGGGAAGAAATAATGACCCGCGGGCAAAGCGAAGTTTAACTGAAAGGAGATCACGGGAATGAAACCTGTCATAGTCATCGGGCACAAGAACCCCGACACCGATTCCATCTGCTCCGCGATCTGCTACGCTAATCTTAAAAACAAGCTGGGGAAGGGGGTCCATATCCCCTGCCGGGCCGGAGAGGTCAATAACGAGACGAAGTACGTGCTGGAGCGGTTTGGAGTGCAGGAGCCTCAGCTTATCGAGTCCCTGGAGCCCAGGATCGCGGACATTCAGTACCGTACCGTGAACTGCATGAATCCGCACATGTCACTGAAGCGGGCATGGCAGTATATGCGGGACAACGACATAAATACCACCCCCGTGGTGGACAAAGCGGGGCATCTCATCGGTATCCTCACATTGGGCGACATCGCCAGATTCTATATGGAGGATCAGGCGGCCGACGCCCTTGCCGAGGCGGGAACGCGGTACGGCAATATCGTGGAGACCCTTATGGGCGAGATGGTCGTAGGCGATACCGAAGACCATTTCACAAAGGGAAACGTGATGGTTGCCACCGCCAACCCCGACGTTCTTGAGGATTACATACACGAGGGCGACATGGTCATCGTGGGAAACCGCTATGAGACTCAGCTCTGTGCCATTGAGATGAACGCGGGCTGCATCATCGTATGTCTCGGCGCCAAGGTCTCAAAGACCATCCAGAAGCTGGCGGGGGAGAGAGGCTGCGCAGTGATTTCCTCGCCCCTTGACGCCTACGCCTGCTCCAAACTCATAAATCAGGCGGTACCTCTGCGCCATGTGATGAAAAAGGAGGGTATTGTATCATTCAGATACGACGATCTTCTGAGCGAGGTAAAGTCCAAGATCTCCAAGCGGCGTATAAGGTACTATCCCATACTGGACGAGGCAGGGGAATACATGGGCCTTATCTCCCACCGCAATATCCTGGATATCCAGCGCCAGAAGGTGATACTGGTGGATCACAACGAAAAGGATCAGGCGGTGGACGGCATCCGCTATGCCGATGTCACAGAGGTCATCGACCACCACAGGATCGACGCCGTGGAGACCGACAGCCCCATTTATTTCCGCAACCAGCCCCTGGGCTGTACAGCCACCATCGTAACCCAGATGTACCGGGAGAACAATGTGGATGTCGAACCCGATGTTGCAGGGCTTCTATGCTCCGCCATCCTGTCCGATACCCTTATGTTCCGTTCGCCCACCTGCACGTCAGTGGACAGGGAAACGGCGGAGACGCTGGCAAAGATCGCCGGGATAGACCTCACCGATCACGCGGTGCAGATGTTCAATGCCGGAAGCCGGCTGGGCGAAAAGAGCCCTTATGAGATATTCCACACCGACTGCAAGCAATTCAAGGCGGAGGACACATCCTTTGCCGTGGCACAGGTCACCAGCATGAGCAAGAAGGTCCTGAACAGCCTGAAGGAAAAGATGATCGGCTATATGCGGGAGCTTCTGCCGGTGTCGGAAATGAACATGCTGTTCCTGATGCTCACGGACATCATGGGGGAGTCAACAGAGCTGCTCTTTGTCGGGAAAGGTGCGAAGGAGATTGTGGAGACTGCTTTCAAAAGGGAATGCGAACCAAACAGCGTGATCCTCCCCGGCGTGGTGAGCCGCAAGCAGCAGATAATTACACCCTTAAGCGCGGCAATAAAGACACAATTGGTATAAAAAAACGGGAGAAAACCTGTCATGGTTTTCTCCCGATTCATTTAATAAGCTTCGCAGAATATCACAGCGCAAGCGGCGCTGAAACTCAAAACAAATCGTCAGATTTGTTTTGAAACATGCGTTTCGTTATATGCCTGACGCACCGCCTTTGCAAGCTGGTCGGCGCAGGATGTTGGACGGCGTCCGCAGGTGTTGCCCAGAAGGTATTCCTCGATCTTGTCCACCGTCCAGCCGTTCACCAGCTTGGAGATGGCCTTCAGATTGCCGTTGCAGCCGCCCATAAAGCTGATGTTCGTGATCACATCGTCCTCGATGTGGAAAGAGATCTGCATGGGGCAGACCATTTCGGGCTCATAAGTATAATCCATAATAATCTCCATTCTGCCGTTTGCAACTCAAAAAGTATTGCAAAACCTCCTGCAAACGGCAAATGGAGATTTTGGCATGTGTCGCGGTTTCCGCATTGCGGAGAGCGACACGCCTTAAATAATGTGGTTAGTGTGATTATTCACACTAACAGCTCCTTTATTTTGGCTTCGATCTTTTCCGGCGTGACTGTGGGGGCGAACCGGTCGATCACATTGCCGTCACGGTCAACAAGGAACTTTGTGAAATTCCACTTTATCCTGCTGCCCAGAACGCCGCCCTGCTGAGACTTCAGGTAGGTGTACAGGGGAGCCTCGTTGTCGCCGTTCACCTCGATCTTGGCGAACTGTTTGAAGCTGACGCCGTAGTTCAGCTTGCAGAAGGAGACGATCTCATCCTCTGTTCCGGGGGCCTGGTTTCCAAACTGATTGCAGGGGAAGTCCAGTATTTCAAGTCCGTCGGCGTTATATTTTTTGTACAGCTCTTCCAGCCCCTCGTACTGGGGTGTGAAGCCGCAGCCCGTGGCTGTGTTGACAATAAGAAGCACCTTGCCCTTGTAGTCCGCGAGATTTACGTCATTCCCGGCGGCATCCTTCATAATGAAATCATAAACTGTCATGTTGAACCTCCTAAATAGATTTTAATAAATTAAATTTAAACCAACCTTGTTTATGTGTTTATTATAAGCGGATTCCAACAGTTTGTCAAGAGTTTTTTTCGATTTTAATAAAATATTTCTTCAGGGGGAGAAACACGGGGAGATTTACTGCTTTCAGACAATTGCATATAACATCTTGAAAACCTACTAAGTATATGATATTATAGAGTTATAAGCAATATGAAACAAGGGGTGCTTGTTATGAAAATTTCCACGAAAGGGCGCTATGCCCTCAGAATGATGATAGATCTGGCGGAGCATGAGAACTGCGGATTTATTGCGCTGAAGGACATAGCGGAGCGGCAGAATCTGTCAAAGAAGTATCTGGAGCAGATAGTGCCGGCTTTTAACAAAACCGGAGTCCTCAGGACGAACAGGGGATTTCAGGGCGGCTATCAGCTCAGCCGCTCCCCGGATCAGTATACGGTGGGGGAGATCCTTCGCCTGACGGAGGGGAGCCTTTCGCCGGTGTCGTGCCTTGATCAGGAGCCTGTGGGCTGCGAGAGAAGCGCGGACTGCCCCACTCTGCCTATATGGCAGGGCCTTGAAAAGGTGATAAACGACTATCTGGACAGCATCACTTTGCAGGACATTCTTGACCGGCAGAGGGAGCGCTACGCCAACGACTATGTGATATAGGGAGAGGGAAAAATGGAGCTTACGAGAGAGGCGGCATGGGAGCTGCTTAAGGAGTACAACAAGGATCATTTTCATCTCAAGCATTCGGTCATCATGGAAAACGTCATGCGATGGTATGCCCGGGAACTGGGCTACGGCGGGGAAGAGGACTTCTGGGGCCTTGTGGGGCTTCTCCACGATCTGGATTTTGAGCTGTATCCGGAGGAGCACTGCATCAAGTGTCAGGAGATAATGCGGGAGCGGGGGCTGGACGAGCGGCTTATACGGGCGGTGGCAAGTCACGGCTACATGCTCCATGTGGATATAAAGCCGGAGCATGAGATGGAAAAGGTGCTCTACGGCGCGGACGAGCTCACGGGGCTCATCGGGGCGGTGGCAATAATGCGCCCGTCAAAGAGCGTTCAGGATCTGGAGCTCAAGTCCGTGAAGAAGAAATACAAGACCCTGAACTTTGCGGCGGGATGCTCAAGAGAGGTCATCCAGCGTGGCGCCGATATGCTGGGCTGGTCCCTGGACGAGCTCATCACCCGTACCATTCTTGCTATGAGAAGCTGTGAGGAGATATATGAGAATATCTGAATCGCAAATCCTTGAACTTAAAAACAACCGGGATCTGAAGGATCCGGAACTGGCGGCGTTAATCGACACCGATGAGTTTGACGGGCTCCTGTTTAAGACGGCGGACGATGTCCGAAGGGAGCATTACGGCGACGAGGTCTATATCCGCGGGCTCATCGAGTTTACCAACTGCTGCAAAAACAACTGCTACTACTGCGGTATCCGCCGGGACAACAGGAATCTTGAACGGTACAGGCTCACAAAGGACGAGATACTTGAGTGCTGTCGGGAGGGGTACGGTCTCGGCTTCCGCACCTTTGTGCTCCAGGGGGGCGAGGACCCGTGGTACACCGATGAGATCGTCTGCGATATCGTGGGCGCCATCAGGAAAGCGTACCCCGACTGCGCAATAACCCTGTCTATTGGGGAGAAGCCAAGAGAGAGCTATCAGGCGTTTTTCGATGCCGGGGCGAACCGGTACCTCCTTCGCCATGAGACTGCTTCGGAGGAGCATTACAGAAAGCTCCACCCCGGGAGCATGAGCCTTGAAAACCGGAAACGGTGCCTTTTTGACCTCAAAGAGATAGGATATCAGGTGGGCTCCGGCTTTATGGTGGGCTCGCCCTGGCAGACCACGGAGAATCTGGTGGCCGATCTCAGGTTTCTGCAGAAGCTGTCACCGGATATGATAGGCATCGGGCCCTACCTCACCCATGAGGACACGCCGTTTCGTGATATGGAAAACGGCAGTTTTAAGCTCACCCTCCGGATGGTGGCCATACTCCGCCTCATGTTCCCCTACGCACTGATACCGTCAACCACGGCGCTGGGCACCATTGACCCCATGGGCCGGGAAATGGGACTCAGGGCCGGGGCGAATGTGGTGATGCCCAACCTGTCGCCGGTGGGCGTCCGGAAGCTGTACAAGCTGTATGAGAACAAGATCTGCACCGGCGATGAGGCGGCACAGTGCATCGAATGTCTGAAGCGCCGGGTGGAGTTCGCGGGATACAGGATAGTAACTTCTGTGGGCAACGTAAAAAGATAAGGGAGCGAAACCTTTATGGACATATATGAGAAAAAACAGGCGCTGGAGGATTATCTGAAATGCCTGGGCAGCGTTGCCGTGGCCTTTTCCTCCGGGGTGGATTCCGCCTTTCTGTTAAAGATCGCCCACGATGTGCTGGGGGACGACACCATTGCGATAACGGCAAGGTCGGAGTTTTTCCCGGAAAGGGAAACCCGGGAGGCGGCGGAGTTCTGCAAAAAAGAAAGCATCCGCCACGTCTATATGGATTTCCACGCCCTTGACATGGACGTGATAGTAAAAAATCCCCCGAACCGCTGTTATTACTGCAAGAAGATGCTGTTCACCGGGATAAAGGCCGCTGCTGCCGTAAACGGTGCGCGGTACGTCTGCGAGGGGTCGAATGTGGACGACGAGGGCGATTACCGCCCGGGGCTTAGGGCGGTCAGCGAGCTGGGCATAAAAAGCCCCCTCAGAGAAGCGGGACTCACCAAAGCCGAGATAAGGGAGCTGTCGAAGGAGCTGGGGCTTCCCACATGGGACAAGCCCTCCTTTGCCTGCCTTGCCTCCCGATTCGTGTACGGCGAGACCATCACCGGGGATAAGCTCGGAATGGCGGATCGGGCGGAGCAGTATCTGCTGGATCGGGGTTTTCGTCAGATGCGGGTGCGCATTCACGGTGATATTGCCCGTATCGAGGTGCTGCCGGAGGATTTTGAAAAGCTGCTCGCCATCGCCGGGGAGACGGAGAAGAAGTTCCGTGAGCTGGGATTCGCCTATGTGGCAATGGACTTGGGGGGCTACAAGACCGGCAGTATGAACAGAAAATTACAGGAGGCATAAAAGTATGCTGAATCAGTTTTCAAGGACGGAGCTGCTTTTCGGAAGGGAAGCCATGGAAAAGCTTAAAAACTCCCGTGTGGCGGTGTTCGGCATTGGCGGCGTGGGGGGCTATACGGTGGAGGCTCTTGCCCGTTCAGGCGTGGGTACGCTGGATCTCATAGACGACGACAAGGTGTGCCTCACAAATATTAACCGTCAGATCATCGCCACGAACAAAACTGTGGGCAAGTACAAGGTGGAGGTGGCAGCAGAGCGGGTACATGACATAAATCCCGACGCCGTGGTGAACACCTATAAGACCTTTTACATGCCCGACACGGCGGAGCAGTTCGATTTCACCGAATATGACTACATTGTGGACGCCATCGACACCGTCACCGGCAAGCTGGCGCTCATCGAAAACGCGGTGAAAGCCGGTACGCCCGTAATCAGCTCCATGGGTGCGGGCAACAAGCTGGACCCCACAGCCTTCGAAGTGGCTGATATTTACGAGACCTCGGTTTGCCCCCTGGCGCGGATAATGCGCAAGGAGCTTAAAAAGCGGGGAATAAAGGCTCTTAAAGTTGTCTATTCAAAGGAACCCGCCCTTGAGCCGGATCTGTCGGAGCTTGGGGAAGAGCTTGAGGGCCGCCGTCAGGTGCCGGGGAGCAACGCCTTTGTCCCCTCGGTGGCGGGGCTCATCATGGCGGGTGAAGTGATAAAAGACATTACAGGGCTGAAAAGCCGGACTTTA
>JAFRUW010000255.1 GCA_017438675.1 Oscillospiraceae bacterium
GATCTGGGCGGCGGAGTCCTCTGTTACGCCCTGGAAGGTTTTGAACATGAGGTTGAACTTCCTGATGTCGGTGTAATCGGTCTTGCCGCAGCCGGGACAGGGGATGTTCTTCTCCCTGATGTAGGCCACCATCTGATCGTTGTCCATGGCCTCCACCACCACGTCGGTGATGCCCTGCTCCTTGTGCCACTCCTCGATGAGCTTGTCGGCCCTGTGGCGCATCTTGCAGGACTTGCAGTCGATAAGGGGATCGTTGAAGGTGGCCACGTGACCGGAGGCAACCCAGACTGTGGGGTTCATAAGGATGGCGGAGTCCAGACCCACGTTGTAGGGGTTCTCCTGGACGAACTTCTTCCACCATGCCTTCTTCACGTTGTTCTTGAGCTCAACGCCCAGAGGGCCGTAGTCCCATGTGTTGGCGAGACCCCCGTAGATCTCGCTGCCCGGATATACAAAGCCTCTGCCCTTGCAGAGAGCCACGATCTTTTCCATTGTCTTTTCTGTATTAAGCATAGTATTCCTCCAATGGGCCTTTACAGCCCGTTTTTTATTTAAAAAAGTTGACTATAAAATTATATACGAATTTTGCCCGATGTCAACCACAAAAGGGATATTTCGGCTTACAGAAGGCTCTTTATCAGTTCGGCATATTCCCCTTCGCTCCTGACCTTTCCCACCGCGGAAAAGGAGGCCCGGCGAAAGTCGAAAACGGTCTCCGCCATCTTCGCTATATCCTCCGCCGTGACGGCGTCGTAGGCGGCAATGGTTTCGTCCACGCTCCTGTATCTGTCGAAATAAAGCTCGCTCTGTCCCAGCCGGTTCATTCTGGCGTTTGTGGACTCAAGACTCATGAGCACGTTGGCCTTCACCTGATCCCTTGCCCGCTCCAGCTCATCCTCAGTGACACCGTATTTTTTGAGTCTCTTTATCTCCTCGGCGATGAGCTCCAGCGCCGGGGTCTCCGTCTCGCTGCCGAGAGCGGTGTAGATGCCGAAAAGCCCCGTGTCGATATAGGCCGAGCCGAAGGAGAATATGGAGTAGCAGAGGCCCATCTCCTCCCTGACCCGCTGGAACAGCCGGGAGGACATCTCACTGCCGAAAATCCCGCTCATGAGCCGGACGGCAAAGCGCCTGTCATCGGTGACGCTGATACAGGGAAAGGCAAGAACAATGTGGTTCTGCTCCGTGGGCTTTTCCTTCACCGTCACGCAGGGGATGTACTCCGCCCCGGTCATACGTTCCGCAGTACCCATGGGCACGTCCTTCAGCCTTTCGGCGTAGTACGCAATGTCGGAATCGCTGATGTTGCCGGACATGGCCACCACGATCTTTTCCCCGGTGTAATGCTCCTTCATGTAGTTTTTAAGGAACCGCCCGTCCATGGCGGAAAGGGTGCCCTCCGTGCCGAGAACGGGCCGCGCAAGGGACGATCCCCTGAAGCACCCGGCGAACAGATTCTCCGTCACCAGATCGTCGGGGGTGTCCTCATACATGCCTATCTCCTCGATTATGACGTTCCTCTCGGTGATAACATCGTTTTCGTCGAATCTGGACTCAAGCAGCATGTCGGTGAGCACGTCCCCAAGCTGCTTTATGTGGGTGTCCAGCACCCTGCCGTGGAAGCAGGTGTGCTCCTTCGTCGTAAAGGCGTTCACCTGACCGCCCATCCTGTCCATAAGAAGGGCCAGCTCTTTGGCGGAGCGGGTCCCGGTGCCCTTAAAGACCATATGCTCTATGTAGTGGGCGGCGCCGTTCTCCTCCGGGGCTTCGTCCCGGGAGCCGGTGTTCACCCAGATCCCCACCGATGCCGAGCGGACATACGGTATGGAATCATAAACTATTCTTACCCCGTTTGGCAGGGTCAGCTTGCTGTACATATCCTTCTCCGTTGCTGTTTATTCTTCGTCACGGCGCTTCGCCGCGTAGAAATACGCCATTTTATAATCCTCCAGCTCCATGTAGCACCGCTCAAGGGCGCGGTCGGTTCCGGCAGTCTCCCCGATGGCCTCGGCGCGCTTCAGATCCTCAACCGCTTCCTCAAACTGTCCCTCGGCCATTTTGCAGGCGCCGGACAGATAGTAATACCGGGCCTTCATGGCATCGTCCGAGGCCTTCACCTCACTGAGGGTCTTCCGTGTGAGCTCCGTTTCGTTCATGCGGATCAGGTACTCCGCCCTGTCCAGCTTGTAGCGGTCGATGAAGCTTATCTCCCTCACCGCCCGCTCGAACTCGGCGGCGTTTTCCTCAAACTCGGAAATGTCCAGCTTCAGGGCGCACTCGCAGAGGATAAGGCTCATCTCCGCGTCCACCGCGGCGGAGTAATACATCCCCTGCTTGTTGTAGTAGTCGGCGGAATCGGCGTACTCCTTGGCAGCGGCCACATCTCCCTCACGAAAGGCGGCATGGGCGGCCCCCAGGGCGCTTCTCGCCATGAGAAGATACCCCTCGTCGGTGGTGCTGACCTCCTTGTGCTGCTCCAGAAGCCGGAGACATTCTGCGTATCTCCCCTCCTTGTACGCCTTCCGCATTTCATCCAGCCCGTCGGGGGAGGAGCCGTCTGAATATATGGAGTCTGCTATGAAATAGCTCACCGGCAGCTCCAGCCTCCGGGCGATGTACTCCAGGGTCCGGACTGACGGCGTGGCGGAGTCGTTTTCTATTTTGGACAGCATGTTCCGGGTGATGTGATCCCCCACAAGCTGTCTCTGAGTCAGTCCCTTTTCTATGCGGGCCGACCGGATTCGCTGTCCCAATGTCATAATAATCTCCATTCTGCCGCCTCACATCGACACATCAAATAATAATCTCCGTGCGGCAAATGGAGATTATGGCATGTGCCGCGGTTGCCGCCCTGAGGCGAGCGGCACGCCTTAAATCAACTAAACAGCGTGATTCGTCACGTTGTTTACCTCCGGGGGAAATATTAATTACTGTTATTATATTGCAGTACGCGCCTTTTTTCAATCCCCGTAACGCCGATTTACATAAATTTTCAAAAATCCCGGCAATTTACGTTATTTTACGTAAACCTATGTGGAAAAGTATGTGGAATTGTGGATTATATACCGTTTATGCGGCGGTATTGCGCCGAAATCATTGATAATCTGTAAATAATCCCTTTGTAAACTTGTGCACCTGCATAAATATGTGATATAATTACCGCAAATGAATCCGATTCGTGTTTTTCGGAATGTAAAAGGAGCGTTATTATGGCCACATCATCACTGATGGACAATTCCAATCTGCGCCTGGCGGTGCTCATAGACGCGGACAATGTGCCGAGGGGCAGCATCAAAGCGATTATGGAGGAGGTAGCCATCTACGGCAACCCCACCGTAAAGCGCATTTACGGCGACTGGACCAATCCCTTCGTTTCCGGCTGGAAGGCTTCCCTTCTGGAAAACGCCATTATCCCCATCCAGCAGTACGCCTACACCACCGGCAAAAACTCCACGGACTCCGCCATGATCATCGACGCTATGGACATTCTTTACTCCGACAACGTGGACGGGTTTGTGCTGGTTTCCTCGGACAGCGACTTCACGCGGCTTGCCATTCGTCTGAGAGAGGCGGGTATGCTTGTCATCGGCATCGGCGAGAAGAAGACTCCCGGGCCCTTTATCGTGGCCTGCAACAAGTTTATCTACATCGAGGTCATCACGGCGAAGACCAGCAAACCCATTAAGCGGCCTCAGAACGTCCGCCGCCGTCAGGAGCCGAAGCAGGACGCAAAGCCCGAGCCGGAGCATAAGCCCCCGGAGCAGAAGCCTGAGCCGGAGCCGGAGCAGAAGCCCTCAAACGGTGACGCAAAGAGCGATAAGAAATCTGTGCCCCCCGAGATCGTGGAGCTTATCGCCG
The DNA here is from genome assembly GCA_017438675.1 of Oscillospiraceae bacterium. Lineage (GTDB taxonomy): Bacteria > Bacillota > Clostridia > Oscillospirales > Oscillospiraceae > SIG495. The sequence goes on from JAFRUW010000255.1 coordinate 3,859, forward strand.
AATCCGTGGGGGACCTTGCCGAGGACGACGACGGCGTATTCATGGGTGAACTGGGCACCCTGCTCTTAAAGAAGCAGCCGGACTTTGACACAAGAAACTTCGGCTTCAGGACCCTCACCGCCATGATCAAGTCCATCGACCGCTTTGAGGTGGAGCTGAGGCAGACAAGCGACCCCCACATCAAGCATCCCTACGTCACCGATAAGGAAGCTTCCGAATGAAAAAGAAGGAAAAGAGGGGCTTACGCAATCTTATAATGATCATTCTCGCACTTGTTATCATCCTGGGCGTCTGCTATATCGACAGCAACCGCCGCCTGACCGTTACGGAGTACGACGTGTATTCGGATCGGCTGCCGGAGGCCTTTGAGGGCTTCCGCATCGTCCAGCTTTCGGACCTCCACGGAGCTGTCTTCGGGGAAGGCAACGAAAAACTCCTTGACAAAATACGCGCCGCCGAACCTGACATCATCGCCGTCACCGGCGACATGTTTGACGAAAACACCGACGAGGGCTACGCCCCCGAGCTTACGGCCCGGCTTTGCGAAATCGCCCCGGTTTACTACGTCAGCGGCAACCACGAGTGGGTGATAAACCCCAGAAACACGTTTAAGGCCATGGAGGCCGCCGGCGCGAAGGTCATGCGCAACGAATATGAGACCCTTACGGTTGAGGGCGAAACCGCGGTCCTCGCAGGGGCGGACGATCCCAACGGCCCCTACGATATGAAGACAAAGGATGAGCTTGTGGGGGAGATAAAGGCCGAAACCGACGATTACATCATCATGCTGTCCCACCGGAACACTGACCTTGACCTGTGGGCGTCCCTCGGTGTTGATCTTGTCCTCTGCGGCCATGCCCACGGCGGATTTATAAGGTTGCCCTTTGTGGGCGGCATACTGCGGCACCGTGAGGAATGGGATCATCCCACCATCGAGGGCGTGTTTGAGAAGGACGGCACCGTTATGATCGTAAGCCGCGGCATCGGCAGCTCAGGCAAGATGGCGCTGAGGCTGTTCAACAATCCGGAGATCGTTGTGGCGGTGCTCCATGCCGGGGAAAAATAAGTGTAATAAATATCATCTGACCGCATAGAATGGCTTATACAGTCTGTTTCAC
>JAFRUW010000256.1 GCA_017438675.1 Oscillospiraceae bacterium
ACATACTTTCTCTTGTGAGAAAGTATGCAAAGCACACCAAGGCGTTCCCCCTTGGAACCCCCCGGTGGAAGCAATTACTTCGTCCGGTAGTGAAAAATAATGTACGTATACGGTAGCGCAGAATCCCTGAACCTTAATAGATTGTGCGTCTGTCGTCCGCTGAACGCTCCTGCTCTGTTGAGTCAGATTGTACCTCGAAAGCCTCAAAATCATGCACTCACCCAAGATAGAACGAGCGCCAAAGCTAAAGAAACCACCAATGTAAGCGGCTAAGCGGGTTAGACGCAGAGGCTGTTAAGGTTCAGGGATGCCGCATAACCATATACGTACCATCTGTCCCACGACCGGACGAAACCGTTGTTTCCGACAGGGGGTTTCCAAAGGGGGAACGCCTTTGGCCGTCCTTTGCTTCCTTTCCCACGGACGGGAAAGGAAGTGCCTTGCGGCATGAGCAATATAAGACTGTGATAACATAACAATTCCGATAAAACGCAGCGAGTTATTGATCTGAAACGGGCGGGTGCCGATGATTACCCACGACTGTGCTCCCTGAACACAAACAATGCCGCCGATGAACGGCGGCACTGTGTTGATGGTTTTTATTTCATGTTGTTCTTCATCAGCAGGTACATGACCGCTTTCTGAGCGTGGAGACGATTTTCCGCCTCGTCGAAGATCTCCTGTGCGTGATCCTCAAAGACCTTTTCCGTGATCTCCTCACCGCGGTGGGCGGGGAGGCAGTGCTGAACCATGCAGCCGGGATTTGCCGCGGCCATGATCTCGTCATTTACCTGGAAGCCGACGAAATCCCGCTCACGCTGAGCCTTTTCGCTCTCCTGACCCATGGAAGCCCAAACGTCTGTGAAGATGACGTCGGCGCCCTTGGCGGCCTCGATGGGGCTTTCGGTGAGCTGGAATTTGCAGTCCGTGACGGTCTCGGTGAAGTCAAGGACCTCCTTGTCCGGGGAGTAGGCCTTGGGGGAGGCGATGGACACGTCCATGCCGCACTTCATGCAGCCCACGATGATGGAGTTTGCCATGTTGTTGCCGTCGCCGATGTAGCAGGCCTTGAGACCCCTGAGCTTTCCCTTGTGCTCACGGATGGTCTGGAGGTCCGCCAGTACCTGGCAGGGGTGACAGAAGTCCGTAAGGCCGTTGATGACCGGGATGGAGGCGTACTTCGCCAGCTCCTCCACGCGCTCCTGCTCAAAGGTGCGGATCATGATGCAGTCGCAGTACCGGGAAAGGACACGGGCGGTGTCCTTGATGGGCTCGCCGCGGCCAAGCTGGCTTTCTGCGGAGGACAGGAAGATGCCCTGACCGCCAAGCTGGAAGATGCCGGTCTCGAAGCTGACCCTTGTGCGGGTGGAGTTCTTTTCAAAAATCATGGCGAGGGTCTTGCCCTGGGGGAAGTCGTGCTTTTTTCCGGACTTTTGCTCCGCCTTCAGCATGTCGGCAGTGTCCAGAATTGTTATGATCTCATCGCCTGTGAGATCGAGAAGCTTTAAAAGATCTTTATTCATATTGGATTATCTCCGTTCGGATAGGTTATTATCAATAATAGCAGAGTTTTACAGATTTTTCAATGAGTAAGAGCGTCTTTCAGTATTTCAAGGCCGGTGTCGATCTCTTCCCTCGTGATGGTGAGGGGAGGCAGGAGACGCACGGTGTCCGATCCCGCGGTGAGGACGAGAAGACCCTTCTCCACGCACTTCGCCAGTACCGCCTTGGGGGATATGCCTTCCACAGCGATACCCACCATAAGGCCCATGCCCTTGACCCTGGTGACGCAGGGGATGTTCCAGCCGCTCACGGTTTCCCTTATATAGTCGCCCTTTTCGTTTACGGAGGCCAGGAAAGCGTCGTCCATGACCTCAAGGACGCAGTTAGCCGCCGCAGCAGCAACGGGATTGCCTCCGAAGGTGGTGGCGTGGGTGCCGGGGGTGAGAACGTCCGCAGTTTTCGCGCCGAACATGACGCCTCCCATTGGGAGACCGCCCGCGATGCCCTTTGCAAAGCTCACTGCGTCGGGAGAGATGCCGTACTGCTGGAAGCAGAACAGGGAGCCCGTCCTCCCCACGCCGGTCTGCACCTCGTCAACAAGAAGCAGGATGTCGTTATCCTTGCAGATGGCGGCAAGCTCAAGGACATAAGCTTTGTCCAGGGGAAGAACGCCGCCCTCGCCCTGAATGAGCTCGATCATTACGGCGCATACGTCGTCGCCCAGCTGGCTGTTCAGGGAGGCTATGTCGTTGGCCTTAGCGTATCTGAAGCCCTCGGTAAAGGGGAAGAAGTAGTTGTGGAACACGTCCTGCCCGGTGGCGGACAGGGTGGTCACCGTTCTGCCGTGGAAGGACTGATACAGGGTGACGATGGTGCTCCTGCCTTCGCCGTACTTGTCGAAGGAATACTTCCTGGCGCACTTTATCATGCCCTCGTTGGCCTCGCCGCCGCCGTTGGCAAAGAATACGCGGCTCATGCCGGAACGCTCGCAGAGAGTCTGTGAGAGTTTCGCGTAGGGCTCGGAGTAAAACAGGTTGGAGATATGGCCTAACTTCGATGCCTGCTCCGTGATGGCGGAGATCCACTTATCACAACCGTAGCCCAGGCTGTTCACGCCGATGCCGCTGGTGAAGTCGATGTATTCCTTTCCTTCGGGGGTCCAGAGCTTCGCGCCCTTTCCGTGGTCGATGACAACGTCGCATCTGCCGTAGGACTGGACCGTATATTTGCTGTCTAACGCTTTGATTTCCTGTGAGTTCATAATGTTCTCCTTTAATTCAAACAAAGCAGGGGCTTTGTTTGAGAATAGCGCCGCTGCATCACACAAATTGAATTGATTTGAATTATTG
>JAFRUW010000257.1 GCA_017438675.1 Oscillospiraceae bacterium
CAGCCTCCGCATTTCGGGACGCCTGTTGTCGTCGCAGATCCAGATATGCACCTTTGCCGGGTCGGGGTATTTCATGTGGACGCAGCCGTTCACCGTCCGCCGGAGCAGTTCCACAGGTTCGTTATAGGTGGCGATGAAAATGTCCACATGGGGGAAGGCTTCCGCCGGTATCTCCGGCAGGGAGTGCTTTTTTAAGCCCAGAAGGTTGCGGAAAAGTATAAGCGATTCCGCAAAACCCAATATTTCCACTATGAGAAGAACGATGTTCGGCACGCAGGCCAGAATGCCGTATTCCCTGGGGATGGAGAACTTGACCCTCCAGCAAAGGTATATGAGGGTGAAAACGGCGCTCAGTATAAGAAGGACGCGGGTCAGGAGGCGCTTTTTGTCCTTCTTTGCGGGCTCCGTGGTTTTGCGTATGTCGTCGTATGTTCGGTTCCTGCCCTTCGTCGGCCGCCCGCAGGCGAGACCCAGGAGCGCGGCAATGAGAACAAGACCGATGGCCAAGGCCGCAAACCGCAGCCACTCTTTGACGGCGTCGACCCCTCTGTTGCCGAGGGACAGCAGTATCCACGATCCCGCGGACTTGAGCCCGCCCTTTTCCACCACGTCGCCGGGGACCGGTATTTCCTTTGGGTCAGCGCCCCGGATAAGCTCCCTTACCCACAGACCGGAGGTGGTGAGATCGGAGTCTTTTATCTTTTTCGACGGGTCGAAGCCGGGCTTAAAGAACGCGGAGGATTCAAATTTGTCCGAAAAGCTCCAGACGGCGTAACCGATCTTCTTTTCCCGGAGATAACCGAACCACTCGGCGGCGTATTTAAAATCGATCCTGCCGTCGCCGCTGGCCTCGCATATGCCGCATTCGCTGATGAACACGGGAAGTCCCGCGTCACAGGCGGCCTTCAGCTCATTGAGAAGCCCCTCATGGTGGGTGGCGGAGTAAAAATGGAGGACGTACATCACGTTGTCAAAGGGGAGGGGACGGAGGGCGGCGTCGCCTAAGTTGCGGTCATATTCCGGGGTGCCCACGACTATGACCGCCTCGGGGATATGGCGCCGGATCACGGGGATAACCTGCTCCGAGTATGTGTAAACGTCTGACCAGTCGGTCTGACCGTTGGGCTCGTTGCAGATCTCAAAGATGAGATTGGGAACGTCGGCGTATTCGGCGGAGATCAGATCGAAGAACTCCATTGCCGCGCCGATATTCTGATTGGGGTCGGCATCGTCCAGAATGTGCCAGTCCACAAGGACATACAGGTCGGAGGCGATACAGGCGTCAATGCCCTGACGCATGAGCCGCAGGCTTTCGTCCTTTTCCGGCCCACAGTAGATTTCCGAGTACATGGCAAGGCGGATGAGGTTTCCGTTCCAGTCCTCTGCGAACTGGCCGAACATGTTTTCGTTTATGTATTCGGGGTACCATGTGAGCCCGTGGGTGCTGACGCCCCGGAGCTGCACCGCCTGCCCCGATCCGTCAACAAGATTTGCGCCCTCTACATGAAGCCGCCCGTTTACTGAAGGGCGGGCAGTTTCTGCGCCGTATGCAGGCCCCGGATTTGCCGCAAGGGCGGCGGGGAGCAGGGGGATCGCTATCGCTAAGAGAAGAATAAGGCAGCAAATCCTTATGCGGTTTTTGCCGATTGTTTTTTTCTTCATCTGAGCGTCCTTCTTTCCTCAAATAATGGCTTTTGCATGGGAACAGTATACATTGATTGCCGCGTTTTTTAAAGCGGTTTGTCGATACTTTTAAAAAAACACAGCCGCTTTTAACGTTGGATTAAAGCGGGCTGTGATATCTGTTTATTATGATGTTTGCGCCGATGGTAATAGAATGATATATCGCTGACGCGATATGATATACGGCTTACGCCGCATGATATACAGCCGCATCGCGTCTGTGTGATATGATATCCGTTCCTTCATACGCCGCAGGCGTATATCATACCCGAAGGGTATATCATAGCGAAAGCTATATCACCCGTGACCAAAGGGAACGGATATCATTGAAAAAGGCGCTTGCAAATGCAAGCGCCTTTTTCATGGTGGACGATACAAGACTCGAACTTGTGACCTCCCGCACGTCAAGCGGATGCGCTACCAGCTGCGCCAATCG
>JAFRUW010000258.1 GCA_017438675.1 Oscillospiraceae bacterium
AGTCCGCGACGACGAGGTGTGCTTTGCATACTTTCTCAAACGAGAAAGTATGTGCCCCGCGGCATGAGCGGTTGAACAAATTGCAAATAAAAAATGAATTTGAAAAGGGCTGATGAGGGCATCAGCCCCTACACGGTTGGGTTCGAAACATACCGATATGTAGGGGTCGATGCCCTCATCAACCCGTGTCTTGGATAATCTCCGCCCCTGCAGGTGGGTTGGGCAACAAAACAGGCGGATGATCGCATCCGCCCGCAATTTAATCTTTTTTCCGTTTACGATTTGCCGTTTATGATCTGCTTAGCCTTCAATATGCCGATAATGGTCTTGGCATCGCATAACCTGTTGTCCATTGCCATCTGTACAGCCTCATCCAGAGGGTACTTCAGCACGTCAAGGTATTCGTTTTCATCCAGATGCATTTTCCCCGGCTTCAGGCCCCGGGCCAGATAGATATACAGCACCTCCTGGCAGTAGCCGGGGGAGGGATAAAAACGCCCCAGATCCGTGTACTCATCCGCGGTGAAGCCCGTCTCCTCGCTGAGCTCCCGGACGGCGCACTCAAAGGGGTCCTCGCCGCGCTCCAGCTTACCGGCCGGTATCTCCAGAAGGGACTTGCCTGCCGGATAGCGGAACTGACGGACGAGGTACACATTTCCGTCATCGTCCACGGGAACGATACCCACACCGCCGTTGTGCTCCACCACCTCACGCCCGGCGAGAGCGCCGTTGTAAAGCTTCACTGTATCGCTTTTTACTTTTAATATGCGTCCCTCGTATACAAGATCGCTTTTTACAGTGGTTTCAACGTAATCCATTACAGTGCACCTCCGTTGTTTGCCTTGATATTGGGTATTATACACCATACACGCTATAATTAGCAAGAAACTTTTTACATATTAATATTTGCAATTTGGGCGAAAAATGTGTATTATATAACGGTTATATGGAATAAATGAGATACAGGTCACGGCCGGGTACACCCCGCCGGGGCGCGCCCGCAGCATCGGTTCTGTACGGTTTTCGGGAAGCGGGCAAAGGAGGTTCAGATGAAGGACATCAGAAACGTGGCGATCATCGCCCATGTTGACCACGGCAAAACCACCCTTGTGGATGAAATGCTGAAGCAGAGCGGTATCTTCAGGGAGAATCAGGCAGTCCGGGAGAGAGTACTGGATTCCAACGACCTGGAGCGTGAGCGCGGCATTACCATTCTTGCCAAGAACACCGCCGTGTGGTACAACGACACGAAGATAAACATAGTTGACACCCCGGGTCACGCCGATTTCGGCGGCGAGGTGGAGCGGATCCTGAAAATGGTAAACGGCGTTATCCTGCTGGTGGACGCCGCTGAGGGCCCCATGCCCCAGACCCGATTTGTGCTTCAGAAGGCGCTGGAGCTGGGCCACAGGGTCATTGTGGCTGTCAATAAGATAGACAAGCCCGACGCCAGAGTCCACGAGGTCATTGACGAGGTTCTGGAGCTTCTCCTTGACCTGGACGCCACCGAGGAGCAGCTTGACAGCCCCATGCTGTTCTGTTCCGGCAGATCCGGTACAGCCTCCTACGGTCCCGATTCCGTGGGTACCGACCTTCGCCCCCTGTTCTCCACCATCGTGGAGTATATCCCCGCCCCGGAAATGGATATGGACGCCCCTCTGCAGATGCTGGTATCCTCCGTTGACTACAACGATTACGTGGGCCGCATCGCAATAGGCAGGATCGAACGCGGCGTTATAAAGCAGAATCAGGAGATCGTGGTCTGCAATTACCACGGCGAAGAACAGACGAGAAAAGCCAAGGCCGTGAGCCTCTATGAGTTTGAGGGCCTTGAGCGCGTTCCCGTTACTGAAGCCGGTGCCGGCGACATCGTTGCCATGAGCGGCATCGCCGACATCACCATAGGCGACACGGTGTGCGCCGTCAGCAATCCCGAGCCGCTGCCCTTTGTAAAGATTTCAGCCCCCACCATGGAGATGACTTTCTCCGTTAACGACAGTCCCTTTGCGGGCAAAGAGGGCAAGTACGTCACCTCCCGAAACATCAGGGACAGGCTCATGCGCGAGACCCTCAAGGACGTGTCCCTTAAAGTCACCGAAGAGGCCAACACCGACAACTACAAGGTGGCGGGCAGAGGCGAAATGCACCTCTCCATCCTCATCGAGACCATGCGCCGTGAGGGGTATGAGTTCTCCGTATCGCCTCCGAGAGTGCTGAATATGGAGATCGACGGCGTCATGTGCGAGCCTGTTGAGAGAGTCGTGGTGGACATTCCCGAGGAGTGCGTGGGTATGGTCATCGAAAAGCTCAGCGCCAGAAAGGGCGAGTTTATAGACATGACCCCCGTGGGTTCCCGTATGAAGATGAATTTCCGCATCCCGTCAAGAGGGCTGTTCGGCTACAGGAACGAGTTCCTCACCGACACAAGGGGCGAGGGCATCATAAGCAGCGTGTTTGAGCGCTATGAGCCCATGAAGGGCGAGATCGCCCGCCGGAACACCGGCTCCCTCATCGCCTTTGAAAACGGCGAAGCGGTGACTTACGGCCTCTGGGCGGCGCAGGAGCGCGGCAGGCTGTTTATCGGCCCCGGCGAGCCCGTTTACGGCGGTATGATCGTAGGCGTGTCCCCCAAGTCCGAGGACATCACCGTCAACGTGTGCCGCAAGAAGCAGCTCACCAACATGCGCGCCGCAGGCAGTGACGAGGCCCTGAGGCTTGTTCCCCACAGGACCCTGAGCCTTGAGCAGTGCCTTGAGTTTATGGCGGACGACGAGCTTCTTGAGGTCACCCCCAAGTCCCTGAGACTCCGCAAGCAGATCCTTGACCACGCCCTCAGAATGAAGGCGTTAAAGGGACATAAAAAAGACTGATAAAGACTGATATAACCACAAACGCCCTTCGGGAATCCCGAAGGGCGTTTCAGTCTGTCAAAGAAC
>JAFRUW010000259.1 GCA_017438675.1 Oscillospiraceae bacterium
AACTTCGATTTCCGGTATGTTTACACCTCGTATTCATCGTATCATTGTCAACCATGAGAATGATCGGAAACTGCTGAGCGCAGAGCTGACTGAGCTGTTTGTCAAGGTCGGCAGGATACAGCTCTTGACGCTGGGGCTTATAGCCTGTGGATTCATTTTTACAGGAAAGGCATTTATTGACTTCTGGGCCGGAAGCGGTTATTCAGACGCTTATTATGTTGCACTGCTGCTTATGATCCCTTCGTCGGTCGCCCTGACCCAGAATACCGGGATAGAGATACAGCGCGCTCAGAACAGGCATAAATTCCGATCTCTTGCTTATTCGATCATGGCGGTCATTAATCTTGTGCTTTCGATATACCTTTGCAAGCTGTACGGTGCGATAGGCAGTGCCGTCGGGACGGCGGTATCACTCATACTGTGCAACGGAATCATAATGAATACTTATTATCACAGGAAATGCAATATAGATATTCCTGAGTTCTGGAAGAACATTCTGTCGGTTTCCAAAGGGTTTATTCCGGTAATTTGTTTCGGCATCCTGCTGAATCATCTGCTGCCGGAGAGCGGATGGGTGCCGTTTCTCATTAAGATTGCGCTGTTCAGCGCTGTGTATGCTGCTTCCGTCTGGCTTCTTAGTATGAATTCCTATGAAAAAGATCTGTGTCGGAAGCTGATCGGCATTGTATTTCACAAGTCAAAAGGAAGAAGCTTATGATCGAGATAAAACGAAAGGATGACTGCTGCGGCTGCGCAGCGTGCAGCAATGTCTGTCCTATGCATTGTATAGCGATGAGGCCTGATGAGGAAGGTTTTTTATATCCTGAGGTAGACGGGAGCATGTGTACAGAGTGCGGACTGTGTGAAGAGGTGTGCCCGGTGCCGAGAGCTAATGTTCCGTCAGGAAGGAACAGCACGGATGCCTATGCCGCTTTTTCAACTGATGACAATATCAGACACTGCAGTTCTTCGGGAGGTGTGTTTTTTCATCTTGCCCAAGCTGTGCTGCGGGACGGAGGCACGGTGTTTGGCGCAGCGTTTGATGGTGATTTCAGGTCGGTAATCCATACTGCTGTTAATACAGAAAACAATCTGCCGGTGCTGATAGGCGCCAAGTACGTTCAGAGCAGGGTCAATGACTCATACAGACGTGTGGAAGAGTTGCTTAAGCAAAATAAGTCGGTGTTGTTTGCGGGATGCCCCTGTCAGATAAGCGGACTGTATTCCTATCTGAGAAGAAATTACGATACGCTTTATACCGTGGATTTCGTTTGTCACGGTGTTCCATCGGAGGCCGTGTGGAAAGAGTATAAAAAGCTGAGGGAAAGGAAAGCGGGAGCCGGAGTCAGCGACGTTTCTTTCCGTGACAAACGCTTCGGTTGGAAACGGTATTCTGTCCTGTTTGAGTTTAATAACGGTAAAAGATATGTAAAGAGAGCTTCCGATGATCTGTTTATGAACGGTTTTCTACGAAATATTACACTACGTCCGTCCTGTTACCGCTGTGCTTTTAAGGGAATATCCGGGACTGGAGATATAACTCTAGGTGATTTCTGGGGCGCTGAGCATATACTCTGCGAGCCTGATGATAATATGGGTCTGTCTCTGGTGTCTGTTCACAATGACAGGGGAGAGCAGCTTCTGAATAAGACGGGTAATGCTTTGGTTCTGAAGAAAACAAGCATAGATCAGGTCGTCGGTTATAATTCCTCCATTTTGCGGTCTGCTGTTTGTCCTGGTGAACGGGCAAGTTTTTTTGAAGTGTTTCAGAACTGCGGAGCAGAAAAAGCGCTGAATGCATATTGCAGACAGAAGCCGATGAACCGGATCAGACACGGAGTTCAGAATATAATCAATTCTTTTGGACGATAGGGGGACACTTTTATGAAAAAAATAATTGCGGTTATGCTCGCTCTCGCCTGCCTTGCCGTTCTGAGCGCCTGCAATAATTACAATAACGTACTGCCCGCTCCTGGCAATAGGTCGTCATACAGCATTGAGACCCCTTATGCCGTGCTTCGTGCCCCTGCGGAATTTGAGACTGAGGTAAAGACGGAGGTTGTCAGCGAAACGCCCTATGTGCTGTCCTTTAAAACACTCGACGGTGCCGATCTGTTTTCCGTCCACTTTGACGATGAAACCGACAATCTGCTGGGGACGCTGGAACTGGAGGACAAAAACGTCGTACTCTACGCGTCCTTTGCCGATCTCGATAAAAACGATGGCCGGTATACAGAGCTTGCCCGTTTTCAGCTCGGAATCAGCACCATCATTGAAAACCTTGTGAGTGATTATGGCTTTGTGCCAAATGAGATCACGGAAGCGTCGGATGCGGACTCGTTTGATATTGAGACAGGCGTTGTGACACTTAAGTATCCCGCGGTGTGGAAGGACAGAGTTACGGTGGATGTGACTGATAATAAAGCGGCCTTTTCCTGCGGCGGGACAAAGCTGTTCGATCTGCTTTTCTCCGAAAACGGCGGCTATCTGCTGGGCACATACGACGGTGTGCCTATATCCGTTGTCACCTATGATATTGACGCCGAGGGCAGGACCGAGGCGGAGCTTCAGGAGCTGTACGCCATGCAGCAGAATGTGAATTACATAATCGCAAGGCTTGCAGAGGACAGCAGATTTGTGATGGCGGAATGATCCGAAAACCGTATTATGAACAACTCTGAATAACTGCCTGAGGGACGGGGAGATTCGCAAGGATCTTTCCGTCCCTTTTGCATCAGGAATCATATACTCCGTTTTAAAGAGTTGCATGAATGAATGCAAACTCGGCGGGAATATTCCCTTCTATGAAAGATGCTGCGAAATACAGGGCGGCAAAGTAAAACATGAAGGGAGAAATCGTTTTGAACATTGAATTTACCATAGCGGGCCAGCGGATAAGCGTGACAAAGGACAGTTATATAATCGCAAATTCCGTGGGTTATGTGACGTTTACCTGCACCTTTGACGACCAATGGGACGGCCTCAGCAAGTATGCTGTTTTTACAAACGGCGATACTTCGAGATCGGTGCTGATCACCTCCGATGAGTACCATTTTGTTCCCCACGAGACACTTAAAAAGGGGAGACTATATGCCTCATTCATCGGCCTTTCACCGGACGGTGAGAAAAAGCTGACCACCGGGAAAATGCTGTTCCCGATGATCGTCCTTGAATCCGGCGCTCAGGACGGAACGGAATCCCAGGTTTATGAACCGTCGGTCCTTGAGCAGGTGATTTCAGTCATAGGGAACATAGAACTGCTTGCAACAGATGCGAAAACCGACGTGGTTTCCGCAATCAATGAGCTTGCTTCGGGCGGAGGAAGGGGAGTCTGTTACGGTACGTGTGATACTTCGGGGATGACAAGAGAAAAGACAGTTGCCTGTCCGGGCTTTGAGCTTTACGAGGGAAGCGTTATTTTTGTAAAATTCGCTAATGCCCAGAGCTGCGATTCCAGCGCCGCGTCCCCTATCAAATTAAACGTTAACGGTACAGGGGCGCGGCCCGCTATGGCGGTGGGAGCCTTCCCGCTCCAGAAAAACGCCTGGCAGGAAGGTGAGGCAGTCGGATTTGTATACGATGGGACGAATTGGCAGATGATCACGGGAGCCGCCGCTTCGACAGCGGGTTACGGAAGGACGATGCTTTCCACAGCGACAAACAGCAACAGCACATACATGGCGGCCACCCCGTCCGCGGTAAAGAACGCGTATGATCTCGCGTCGTCAAAGACAACGGTGCAGCAGGTCAATGCCCTGATAGAGGCGTATATAAACAGCCTCAATGGGGACAGTGTCAGTTACTGATAATTAAACATTTATCCGAATAACCGCCCCGAAAACCGATTCTCGGTTTTCGGGGCGGTTTACTGTTTGATTATAGTATTCCGTTTGCCGCTAAGATCATGACAGTACAGGAGGAGTATTGAGCTTGTTCACAACAATGTTTGCCGTGCTCGTGTAAGCTATGACGAGCCTGATCTTTGCGCAGGTGTTGTAGTTTTTGCCGTTCAGTGTAGAGGGGATGACGATATAGCCCTTTTTGAAGTCAGATGACCAGTGCCAGACAGTAGTGGCTGTATTTCCTATACTAGAGATAAACGTTCCGTCGCTCTGATAACACGAACATGATCCGGTGTAGCTGTTTGTGTTTTGCGCTTTATCGGATTCGATATAAATTATATCA
>JAFRUW010000260.1 GCA_017438675.1 Oscillospiraceae bacterium
CCAGGGCGTGGGCGTCTATAAGATGGACTTTGAAGAGGCTATGGGCCTTATGGAGGAAAACGTAAGCTGCTACACATGCCACGGCAACGATCCCGGCGACGCCGGCAAGATCGTCATTACCCACAGCTATGTGAACAAGGCGCTGGGTTCAAACGTCGATACCATCGATCCCGGCGTTCTGAACTGCGGTCAGTGCCACATCGAGTATTACTTCACACCCTCCGACAAGGAAACCATGATGCCTTATTCGAGCATCGAAACCATGACTCCCGAAGCGATCCTTGCGTACTACGACAGAATGGTCCTTCCCGACAATACCATCGGCTTCTATGATTGGGAGCAGCCCGGCACCGGTACCAAAATGCTGAAGGCACAGCATCCGGAAATGGAGACCTTCCTTTACGGCAAGCACGCTGCCGATCTGAACTGCGCCGACTGCCACATGCCCATAGAAATGGCCGAGGACGGCACCGTATACCACAGCCACGAGCTGGTGAGCCCGCTGGAGAATAAGACGCTGCTGTCAACCTGCGCGGAGTGCCATGAGGACACCGATATGGTGGACTTTGTTCACAAGCTTCAGGAGCGCGTGACAGCCCGTGAAACCGAGGTGGGAAACAAGCTGTCCGAGCTTAAAGACACACTCACGGCGGCTGTAGAGGCCGGAAAGCTGGATGAAAAGACCTTGGATCAGGTGCGTAAGCTTCACAGAGAGGCCCAGTGGTTCTTTGATTTCTGCTACGTGGAGAATTCCGAGGGCGCTCATAATTCAGACCTTGCGTTCAGATGTCTAGATACTTCCGAGGCAAAGATCAATGAGGCTATGGCAATACTCAGCAAATAGTGTTATAATGAATCGGCAGAGATCAATTCTCTGCCGATTTGAGCATGTCGAATCATTTGTTTCGCCGCTTACGCGGCGAAATTCTGCGTAGATTTGAAAGGTAAAAATCCATGCTGAAAAAACTTTGGAAATTCCTGTCCTCAATGCAGTTTGCGATCATTCTGCTGCTGATCCTGATTGCCGCCTGTGCGGTGGGCAGCTTTATCCCTCAGGGGCAACCCTATGAATGGTACGCTGCCGCTTATTCGGAGCGTTCCGCTGCCCTGATAGTCGCATCCTATCTTGACGACGTATATCACAGCTGGTGGTTCTTGCTGATAACCGGTTTTCTCTGCTTTAATCTGCTGCTATGCAATATTGTCAGACTTCCGCAGATCCTGCGCCGCGTAAAGTCATTTAAAGATCCGGAATCTGTCGATTCAGTTCCCGTGACTGTTTCTGCGGAAGACATAGAGGATCCCGAGGCTGTGTTCAGAGCCATGGGTATGCCGAAGCCCGTTAAGACCCAAAAAGAGGGCAGGGGAGTGCTGTTTTCCGCTTCCCGCACCATAGGCTTCTGGGGTGCATGGGTGTGCCATATCGGTATCCTGCTCCTTATTCTGGGCTTTGGTCTCGGTCAGATGACCCATCAGGAATACTCGGTTTACGGTGTTGCCGGCCAGACAAAGGCTGTTGCGGACACGAATTATCTGCTTTCCATCGATGACTTCACCGTTGATCTGAGAGATGACGACACTGTTGAGCAGTACACCGCAGCAATCACTGTGAGGAATGCCGCAACGGGAGAGAAAGCAAGCTCTGAAATAAGCGTCAACAACCCCGCAACGCTGTTGGGACTTAAATGCTATCAGAATTCCACCGGATGGGCTGCTGCGGTGACTGTATTCAAAGGCTCTGAGGAGCTTCAAAAGGAAGTGCTCTGCGCCGGTGAATATATGTCTGTTGAGGACATGCCCGGGCTTGCGGTGTATTTTAACGCCTTTTATCCCGATTACGTCCTTGTGGACGGCGTCGGTCCGGCAACCGCCTCGTCAAAGCTCGTTAACCCCGCCTATCTCTATACCGTTTACTATCAGGATCAGGTCATCGGCATGAATGCCCTTGAAGGCGATGAAACAATCAAGATCGATGATTACGAGGTAAAGTTTTCCGACCCGCAGAACTACACTGTTATCCAGATAAAGCGCGACAGATTCACTTCCCTCGCCCTCATCGGCGGTATCACAACGATGCTTGGGCTTATCCTCGCCTTCTATTTCCAGCCCAGGAAGCTTTGGGCTGTAAAGGAAGAGGGGAGAGGGTGGACCGTTTCCGGTCTTTGCCAGAAGGGCGGCGTGCTCTTTGCGGAGCAGTTCAGGGAAGCCGCGGGAACAGATAAGGAGGAACAAAATGCTGAAAGCTGAAAACACCTTGTTTACAATAGTGATGCTCCTGTATTTCGCGTCCATGATCCTTTACTTTGTGTTCATTGCGGTAAAGAAGGATAAGATCGCGAAAGCGGCGGAGCTGGTCCAGACTGTGGCCTTTGTGCTGCACACCGCGGCGCTTGTCTGCCGCGGAATCGGCGCGGGACGGCTCCCCATGACGAACCAGTACGAATTTGCCACCAGCTTTGCGTGGGGCCTGTGCCTTGTGAGCCTGATATTCATATGGAAATTCAAATTCCCCATGCTGGGCGCTTTCACCGCACCCGTGATATTCCTTATAATAGGTTACGCCGCAATGCAGAGCAAGGAAGTCCATGAGCTTATGCCCGCCCTCCGAAGCAACTGGCTGGGTTTCCACGTCTCAACAGCGATAATCGCTTACGGAGCCTTCGGCGTGTCGTTCGTACTGTCGCTCATATTCCTTCTGAGGGATAAAATGAAGGACACCGGCTTCTGGGATAAGCATGTTCCTTCAAAGGAAAAGCTGGATATAATCAGCTATCGAAGCGTCAGCCTGGGACTGCTGTTTCTCTCCTTTACCATTATAACCGGTGCTATCTGGGCTGAACGCGCCTGGGGAAGCTACTGGTCATGGGATCCGAAGGAGACATGGTCCCTCATCACATGGCTTGTCTACGCTGTATACCTCCATCTCCGCATCAGGCGCGGATGGAAGGGGAGAGCCGCCGCTATATTTGCGGTAGTGGGCTTTGTCTGCGTGATCTTCACCTATATTGGCGTTAACACGCTGATCCCGGGTATTCACAGCTACGCTTAGACAGCAAAAAACAACGGATGTCATAATCGGCATCCGTTGTTTTAATATTGTTCTGTTACGCCTTATGTCTCCAGTCAGAGGCGGCGGAGGGCTTATGAGCGAATTTGTAAGCCTCCTTTTTCTCAATGTTCTTGACAATGAGGATCCAGATAATACCTATTACAATAGCCATAAGCGCATAGATCATGCCGCCGGTGAGGAACCACCAGATGGGATTGCCCTGACGGCCGAACTCACAGGCAAAGCGGCCCACACTGTAGATGATCATGTACAGCGGATAAACGTATTTGATCTTGCCGGGCTTCCGCTCATACCAGAGAATAAAACCGCACACAGCAAAGTTCAGGGCAGCCTCGATGGGCTGGATGGGGAACATCCTTCTGTTCAGCATGGCGTTATATATGTATAAGCCATGAGCCATGGGATAGCCGAAGCAGCAACCGTATAGCGTGCAACCGACTTTCATGAAACCGTTCATCATTGCCAGCGGCGCCGCAAGATTATGGACATATTCCAGCGTGTTCAGCTTCATGATGTACTTTACAAACCAGAAAAGGATCATATAAGAAATAGGCATAAAGAACACGGCGCCGTACCAGGAATAGCCGGAGAAGTTCTGCATACCGTTTTCAAGACCGAACATCAGGCTTGTTGTTGCATATCCCAAAGCAATACTTATAACAGACATGATGGCGGCTTTCCAGAGAGGTATGCCGTAGACTTCACGGTGCTTTTTCCAGCACAGCAGAATAATGAAGAAAATGCAGCCTACATAGAACATTGTCATGTAGGAGCTCTGGTAATAGAAATTACCGATCTTGATGTTTTGAAGCATAAGAAAACCTCCGTATATTTTTATTGATACCATATTATCATGCTACTTTAAAAATAAACTTAAACGGACGGACTTTTCTTATTTACATAATGCTGAAGTTTTTTGTCATTTTAATGATTGCCGCGTTTTCTACCTTTATTCACCGCTCCCCCAAATTCAACAAAATTTTTATTTTGTTGAATTATATATTGATTTATACGGAAACGGCTGATATAATAGAGACGGTTCCCCTTCCGGCACCTATATTAAAATGCGGTGAAAATGTTGAAAACAAGAATCGACGCTCCGCCGGTTATCAAGGACTTTCTTGTATACCACGAGACCATTAAGAATCACTCGCCCAAAACCGTCCATGAGTATTATCTCGATCTCCGTAATTTTTTCAGGTTTTTAAAGCAGAAACGCGGCATGGTCCCTGCCGGTACCGATATTGAAGAGATCGGCATCGAGGATGTTGACCTTGCTCTCGTAAAATCGGTTACGCTTTCCGACGTTTACGACTATCTGTATTACATGGGTCACGACCGTGTTGTAAGCCATAACAGCAGAAACGTGGAACAGGGCGCTTCGAGCACCACCATGGCCCGAAAGGTTGCGACGCTGAGATCCTATTATAAATATCTGACGAAAACCAACAAGCTGGAGGAAAACCCTCTCCGTGATCTGGACACTCCGAAGACGAGGAAATCCCTCCCCCGTTATCTTACGCTGGACGAAGCGAAGGCGCTGCTCTCCTCGGTTGACGGTAAGAACAGGGAGCGCGATTACTGTATACTGATGCTGTTTTTAAACTGCGGGATAAGAATTTCTGAGCTTGTGGGACTGAATCTTACAGATATTCGGCAGGACAGTCTGAGAGTTCTGGGCAAAGGAAATAAGGAGCGGGTTGTTTTTCTGAACGACGCCTGCGTTAAGGCCATAAACGACTATCTGAAAGTGAGAGCAGCCTCCCCTGCCGACACCAGCGCCCTGTTCATAACCTCAAGGCGGTCCCGTATAAGCACCGCCGCGGTGCACAGCCTTGTAAAGAAGCATCTCACCGTTGCCGGACTTGACAGCAGCAGGTATTCCGCCCACAAGCTTCGGCACACCGCGGCGACGCTGATGCTTCACGGCGGAGTTGACGTAAGGACACTTCAGGAACTTTTAGGGCATGAAAACCTCAATACTACCCAGATTTACACCCATGTTGAGAACGAAAGTCTGAGAAAAGCGGCATTGATGTCTCCCCTGTCGGACTTCGGTGCGGAAAACACAACCGAAAAAGAGAAAGACCCTGACGCTTAGTCGGGGTCTTTGTTTATCATGTTCTTGAATTCGTCCTCACTCAGTATCGTGACGCCAAGGGCTTCGGCTTTTGTGAGCTTTGAACCGGGGTTCTCTCCAGCAACCACGTATGTGGTCTTCTTTGAAACCGAGGACGAAACCTTGCCGCCCAGCTTCTCGATGGCGTCCTTTGCCTGATCCCTTGTGAAGCTCTCAAGAGTACCCGTAAGGACAAATGTGGAGCCCTGAAGTGTTGACTCTGCCGGAGCTTCAAGGGACATCATATTCACTCCCGCGTCTTTGAGACAGTTTATCAGATGGATCGACTGGGGATCGTCAAACCACATGCGGATATTCTGAGCGGTGATTTCTCCGATGTCGTCTATCTTAACAAGCTCATCGACTGATGCGCTTTGCAGCTTTTCCATTGAGCCGAAGGTGCGGGCCAGTGACTTCGCGGCGCTCTGTCCTACCTGCATTATGCCCAAGGCGAAAATAAGCCTTGAAAGATCCCTTGATTTTGAATCCTCGATTGCGGCTTTCAGTTTTTCCGCTGATTTCACGCCCATGCCTTTAAGCATGGAAACGGACTGCGGATCGAGAGAATACAGGTCCGCCGGTGACTTTATAAGGCTGTTGTCCAAAAGAAGCGCCACAAGGGCTTCGCCGAGACCGTCGATATCCATCGCCTGACGGGATGCGTAATGAACGATGTTCCTGTGGAGCTGTGCCGGGCATTCGGCGCCCCTGCATCTGTACGCCGCGCCTCCCTCATCCTGAATGACAGCGGAGCCGCAGGCGGGGCATCTGTCCGGGAGCTTATAAGGTACAGTACCCTCAGGGCGCTTGTCCGTAACTACGCCGAGAACCTCGGGGATGATCTCCCCGGCTTTTCTGATTATTACCGTGTCCCCTATCCGTATATCCTTCTCGGAAATAAAGTTCTGATTGTGAAGAGTTGCGTTTGTGACAGTTGTACCCGCAAGTCTCACAGGCTCCACAACTGCCTTCGGTGTCAGAACGCCTGTCCTTCCCACCTGGACAATTATGTCAACCAGTTTTGTTTCCTTTTCCTCGGGAGGGTACTTGAACGCAACCGCCCATCTGGGGGCCTTCGCGGTGCTTCCGAGACGTGTCCTTTCGCTGAGATCGTTTACCTTGATGACCGCGCCGTCCATGTCGAAATCGAAGGATTCACGGTTGTCTCCGAGCCAGTTGATCCGGTCGCAGCAGTCTTTCAGATCGTCATATTCAGCGTATTCGATCACCTTGAAGCCCTTTTCCCTGAGAAAATCAAGGGATTCGGAATGACGGCTGAATGTGAAGCTGTCGGAATACTGGACGTTGAAAACAAGGATGCTGAGCTTTCTGGACGCAGCGATTTTCGGATCAAGCTGTCGGAGCGAGCCTGCGGCGGCGTTTCTGGGATTTGCAAACAGGGGCTTCCCTTCCGCCTCACGTCTGTCGTTCAGCTCATGGAATACCTTTTTCGGCATATAGACCTCGCCCCTTACAACAAGCCTTCCGGGGCAGTTATTGATCTTAAGGGGTATAGCTTTTATGGTGCGGAGGTTCTCCGTAACGTCCTCCCCCACCGTTCCGTTGCCCCGTGTGGCGCCCCGGGTAAACTTACCGTCGTTATACTCGAGGGCGACGCTGAGACCGTCGATCTTGGGCTCCACTGTAAAGCCGCCTCTGAGTTCACCGAGGCGTGTGCCAAAGGCGTATATCTCATCGAAGGAAAACACATCGTTGAGGCTCTCGAGTGGGACGATATGGGTCACCTGTTCAAAGGAAGAAAGAGCTTCACCTCCAACCCGCTGAGTGGGTGAATCCGGGGTTATGAGCTCCGGGTTCTCCTCCTCAAGCTCGATAAGCCTGTGAAGCATGGCGTCGTATTCGTAATCCGGGATGGTGGGATTGTCAAGCACGTAATAGTTGTAATTGTGCTGATTCAGGGTCTCCCTCAGGGCGGTGATTTCTTCTTTTGCGTTCATAACAGGTCACTCCAGATTTGTGTAGGAATAGGGCACTTCCCCTACTATAATGGTTTCGGCCACGCATATCTCCGTGGGGATATGAACTGTGGATATGCAGCCGGGAACGAGGATCGTCAGATCCACGGCTATAGTAAGCATTATCTGATGCCGGGTCTGGTTTATTCCGGCAGATGTAAATACGTTGGAAAAAGATGTTTCCACGTTGGAAACAGACAAAATGTCCGCATTTATTTTCGGTCCCCTGCCGGACAGCAGAGTACTTCCGAACAGGTTTCCCACCGGAATACCCACATTCGTCTCTTTTTTGTCCGAGAGCTTCAGGATAATGTCGTTGGTTATCTCTGCTCTCAGGGCGTTCGTCTCCGCCATATCGGTTATAAGGGCGGTGATCCTGCCTCCGTCGTCCTTTTCAAAGGTGATAAGATCGCTGTACTTTATGGTGCCGTCGGCCATTTTTTCGGAAATGGTACGGTTTACGGTAATGCTCACAGCGTCAGAAACCTCGGATAAGGCGACCTCAAGAAGGAGCGGGCGAATACGGAAATTCAAAACATATACAGAGGCGCAGATGACTGTAATTATCAGAACTATCAGCAGATATCTCCGCCTTTTTCGGATAGCACGGCGCATACCATCACCTCATTATATATTGGTATGCGCGGGATACTCTACATATTACTCAAATACTCGGCGGCAAGCATTACGCCAAGCCTGCCGGACTCGTAAGTAAGTCCCCCCTGAAGGTAAGCGCAGTAAGGCTCGCGCATGGGGCCGTCGGCGGAAAGCTCAATGGAAGAGCCCTGAACAAACGCCCCGGCCGCCATGATGACGGGGTCCTCGTAGCCCGGCATGTCCCAGGGTTCGGGGGTGACATAGGAATCCACGGGAGCGCCCATCTGGATTCCTCTGCAGAACCTTTTCAGCGCCTCCGGACTCTTTAATGTCACCGTCTGAATAATATCGGAACGCAGGTCAAACGCTCCGGGAGAAGAAGTGTATCCCATAAGCTCCATCATCCTCGCGCAGAATGCGGAGGTTTTGAGGGCCTGACACACGATATGGGGCGCCATAAAAAACCCCTGAAACAGCAGGCGGTTGTTGCCAAGTGTGGAGCCGCATTCCCCGCCGATGCCGGGAGTGGTAAGGCGCATTGCGGCAGCCTCAACAAGGTCGCCCCTGCCCACTACGTACCCGCCGGTGGGGGCAAGTCCGCCGCCGGGGTTTTTTATAAGGGAACCTGCCATAAGGTCTGCGCCGAAATATGTGGGCTCAAGCGTATCCACAAATTCACCGTAGCAGTTGTCAACGATGACGGCAGCGCCGGGATTTACACGGTGGACGATTTCAATGATCTTCCCAATCTCCTCCACGGTAAACGCCTCCCTTGTGGAGTAGCCACGTGAGCGCTGTATGGTAACTGCCCTTACTTTACTGTCCGCCGCTGCGGTTTCAATAGCGGCATAGTCCGGCTTTCCCTCAGGGGTAAGGTCGCACTGTCTGTACCCGATGCCGTAGTATTTTAGTGAACCGGGATAGTTTCCCGTTATTCCGATCGCGGACTGGAGGGTATCGTAGGGAGCTCCGGCGGCTGATAAAAGCACATCGCCGGGGCGCAGGGCTGAAAACAGCGCCGCGGTTATGGCGTGGGTGCCATTAACAAAACCGATGCGCACAAGGCCGGCTTCCGCGCCGAAAACGTCGGCATATATCTGATCCAGCACTTCCCTGCCCTTGTCGTCATAGCCGTACCCCGTTGTACCCGCAAAACAGCCGTCGGATACGCGGTTTTTCTGAAATGCCGCCATGACCTTTTCGGTGTTGACTTTGGAAACTGACTCAAAGTGGTCGAATACCAGGTCAAGGTCTTTTTCGGCTTTATCGGCAAGCTCCCAGATTCCGGGAGAAATATTTAAATATTCGGGCATATCACAGACTCCTGACTATTCTCTTAAAGTAATTGCCCCGCTCCGCGAAGTTTTTGAACCTGTCGAAGGACGTGCAGGCCGGGGACAGGATAACGATATCACCGGGCGATGCAGCCTTCGAAGCGGCAATGACCGCGTCTTTGAAGTCAGGTTCGTGGATAATATCGGGATGACCGTCGTAGCCGGGAGTGTTCACCACGGCGGCTTTGATCTTATCCGCCGTGAGACCCGTGACAACAAGCGTTTTAACATGCTCTATGATCTCGCCGCCTAAAATATCAAAGGGAACGCCCTTGTCCTTGCCGCCTGCGATGAGGATGACCTTCTGATTAAAGGACCGGAGACCGGCAATAGTCCTCGAAGGACTTGAGGCGATGGAATCGTTGTAGTATTTTACGCCGTCAAGCTCTCTTACAAGCTCGATACGGTGCTCAACGCCTGTGAACTCCATTGCCACCTTGCGGCATACAGAAGGATCTACAAGACCCCAGACAGCAGAAAAAGCCGCCATGAAGTTTTCAATATTATGAACGCCCGGAAGCAGTATATCCTTTGTGTCCATGATCTTCATGCCGCAGAAATATATGGCGTTATTCTCAACGTATGCGCCCATGACCGGCTGCCTGCGGGAAAACAGGAACAGCTCACCGCACTTGCATTCTTTTATAAAGCTGCGGGTAATGTCGTTGTCGTAGTTGAGGACAAGCCTGTCAGCCGGCTCCTGATAACGGAAAATGTTCTTCTTCGCATCTACGTACTCGTTCATATCCCTGTGAACGTCAAG